>URJQ01000183.1 GCA_900548195.1 uncultured Prevotella sp. | reverse complement strand
CGATACAGACAACTGGATGTGGCCTCGCCAGACCTGCGACTTCTCTGTATTCCGCGTATATTGCGACCCTGTGACAGGAAAACCAGCACCTTACAGTGAGAAAAACGTGCCTTATCACCCAAAGAAATGGGCTAAGGTATCGCTCGATGGCTATAAGAATGGCGACTTTGCCATGACAATGGGCTACCCAGGAAGCACCAGCCGTTACCTCTCCAGCTATGGTATTCAGGAGATGCGCGACGCCGTTCACGAGCCACGTATCAAGGTGCGCGGCATCCGTCAGGAGGTAATGCTCCGCCACATGCGTGCCGATGAGGCTGTCCGCATCATCTATGATTCCAAGTATGCGCAATCATCCAACTATTGGAAGAACGCTATCGGCATGAACAAGTGTATCGACTCTGTGGGAATCATTGCCATGAAGCGTCAGCTTGAGGATAAGGTACGTGCTTATCAGCAATCTACAGGCTTCCTCAATGGCAAGCTCGACTTTGACAAGATGCGTGACCTCTACCAGCAGCGTTACGGACTCATGAGTGTAATGACTTACTTCAAGGAGACAATGGTACGCGGTTCTGAACTCACATCCCGTGCCATCACCTATGCTCTCGGTATGCCTGTAAAGGGTCCGGAAGGCAACAAGAAGAAGCAGTACGTGCAGTTTGACGACAACAGCAACACATGGGATGCTGCTACTGAGAAGGAAATCCTCGTGGCATTGCTCCGCAATTACCGTCAGTGCGTGGACAAGAAGTGGGTTCCTGACTTCTACAACACCATCGACAAGAAGTTTGGTGGCGACTACGCAGCATACGTCAATGCAGTATTCTCCAAGTCTCTCATTATGAAGAAGAACGCTAAGATATACTTCAACAAAAAGAAGATAGACAGCGACCTCGGTCTCCAGATGAGCTATGACCTCTCTGAAATCCTCGGACAGCTTCGTCTCGGCATAGATTCCATCAGCAGTCTCATCGCTCTCCAGGAGCGTTATCTCTGTGATGCAAAGATACGTATGGAGCAGGATTTGCCACATTATTCTGACGCTAACTTCACCATGCGCCTCTCTTACGGTCAGGTAGGAGGTTACGACCTTGGCGGTAAGGATTCTGGCTACTACACTTCATCTGAGAGCATCCTCAAGAAGATGAAGCAGGGCAATAAGGAAACTGCTGACAAAGGACAGTATAACTTCGAGTATTACGCAGAGCCAGTCATGCACGAGCTTCTCTCTGCCAAGGATTTCGGCCGCTATACCGACCGCACCACCGGCAAGATGCAGCTCTGCTTCCTCACAAACAATGACATCACCGGTGGTAACTCCGGTAGTCCAATGTTCGATGGACGCGGTAATCTCATCGGTCTTGCCTTCGACGGCAACTGGGATAGCCTCTCAGGCGACATCTTCTTCGACACCAAGCTCGCTCGCTGTATCGGTGTAGATATCCGCTACGTAGTCTATATGATTGACAAATGGGGTAAGCAGGACCGTCTGCTCTGCGAGATGGGTATCAAGTAATCCGTCCATATATCGCCCCTATCACCTCCTGACGCTATCGTTATCAGGCAGGAGAAATTAGGGAAACAGTAAGCGTGGGATTGCCATCACTATGGGTGAAGGCAGTCCCACGCCTCGTTTTTTTTTCGGTGTTTCGGCAGGCAAAAAATGCCTCTTGTAACAATCTGATGCTCAAGCGATTGCAAAAGCATAGTTATTACAAGGTAAAAGCATAGTTATTACAAGGTAAAAGCATAGTTATTACAGGGTAAAAGCATAGTTATTGCAAGGTAATAACTATCACCTACTTATAAAAAAATGCAATGAGCTTGCACCAGCAAGGTACTGTCTTCAAGACAGCTCCCCCCTACTTTGTTATAATCCCGAGACTGCGTCCCGGGTTACTCTCGCTACGCTCGGTATTGGCTTCCAGCCAAATCTACAAACAAGCGAGTTCTACAAACAACAAAACTTAACTGAAGCTTAGCAAGTAGCTAACATGCTACTAATCAGTAATAAAATATCAATGTTTGATGATGTT
>URJQ01000182.1 GCA_900548195.1 uncultured Prevotella sp. | reverse complement strand
GGTAACTACAAGAAGGCTGCTGTTGACTATAAGGACGTTAACAACAACATGGCTGCCCTCGCACAGATTATGGCTAAGGACTACTCTGCTGCACGCGCTACATTCAATCAGATTGGCGAAAACGGCGACGCTCTCACAAACTATCTCCACGCTGTACTCAGCGCTCGCGAGGGCAACAAGTTCGCTGCAAAGAGCAATCTCAACGACGCTATCGAGAAGGATCCTTCTCTCAAGCAGTACGCTGAGGACGACCTTGAGTTCGCTAATATCAAGTAAGCCATTGCTTTATATAAAGCGATTTCCAAGTAAACAGACAATAATTTGAAATCGTATATCAAATACAAATTCTTCGTAATTGCCGCAATCATCACGATTGCGGCAATTACTGCTTGTGGCACTGACGGTCACCATTTCCGTCTCGACGGACGATTCCTCAATATCAATCGTGGCGAATTCTATGTCTATAGCCCAGATGGAGCAATCCAAGGCATCGACACCATCAATATCGAGGGTGGTCGATTCGGCTATGAGATACCGTGCGAAGCAGAAGGCACTATCGTCATCGTCATGCCAAACTATTCCCAGTTGCCCATCTTTATCCGTCCTGGCAAAACAGTTGATATCAAGGCAGATGCTACACATATCAAGGAGATAAAGGTGACAGGCACCGAAGAGAATGAGAAATACTACGAATGGAAAAAGTCCATCGACAGAATGTCGCCGCCACAGCAGAAGCAGCAGGCGGAAGACTATATCCGTAAGAATCCATATTCCATCGTCAGCAGATGGCTCCTGCGCTCTTACTTCATCGTCACCACAACGCCAGACATGAAGAAAGTAAAGCAACTCATCCCTCTAATGCAGAAGAAAGGCGATGAGAATGCCGTCCTCTCACGCCTCACCGAGACAATGGGAGGAGTAGCGTCAGCGCAGCCTGGCGACCCAGTACCACAGTTTACGGCAGTAGATATCGACGGTAATACCATCACATCTGCCGATTACAGACGTGGTAAAACCATCGTAATGCTTTGGGCTTCCTGGAATTTCGATGGAGTAAATATGCACCGTTTGCTCAAGCGCAAGTTCAAGGACCTGGCAAAGGAGGGAAAGAAGCAGCCTAAGGTTTTGAGTCTCTGTATCGATCCATCTATAGAAGATACCAAGCGCAGTCTCCGTTTCGACAGCATCTCATGGACTATTGTCAATGATGGCAAGATGTGGGAGTCCCCTGTAGTCAAAGCTTTCGGCTTCTCAAATGTCCCAGACAATATCCTCATCGACAACGGGCGTATAGTAGCAAGGCACAAACGCTTCGATGATTTAGTAAAAGAAATCGAAAAATAAGCCCCTCGCACTCCTGTGTAACCAGCGGATATAATCAAAAAAACACAAGCAACCATCGAAACAGAGATTAGAACAAAAAGTAAAAACAACCATTTGTAAACTGAATATAGCAAACAAAAGTAAAATTGATAGGTATAAATATCATTTTTTGAAAAAAGATATAAAATGAGAATAAAACATAGCACTTTTGTTTTGTAAACATTTTATTTTTTACTATCTTTGCAATCGAATTGGGTTTTTACCATGATTACAAGAAAGAAAGCGCAACCCTGACATGATAATGAAAGGAAGCGCAACCAATAAATTCGAGATAACAAATATTCATCACTCTTAATAAAAGATTTTTATAAGAAAATGGCAAATTTGGATTTGACACAGTATGGCATCACTGGTTCTACAGTGATCGCTCACAATCCTTCTTACGAGAAACTGTATGAAGAAGAGACAAAAGCAGGCCTCGAAGGCTTCGAGGTAGGTCAGAACACTGAGCTTGGTGCTGTTAACGTAATGACTGGTATCTTCACCGGACGTTCACCTAAAGACAAGTACATCGTGGATGACGCACAGTCTCACGACAAGGTATGGTGGACTACTGAAGGTTACAAGAACGATAACCACCCAATGTCTGAGGATGTTTGGGCTAAGGTGAAGGATCTCGCTGTAAAGGAACTCTGCAACAAGAACCTCTACGTCGTTGATGCTTTCTGTGGCGCTAACAAGGATACACGTATGGCTGTTCGTTTCATCGTTGAGGTTGCTTGGCAGGCTCACTTTGTTACTAACATGTTCATCAAGCCAACTGCTGAGGAACTCGCTAACTTCAAGCCTAACTTCGTTATCTACAA
>URJQ01000181.1 GCA_900548195.1 uncultured Prevotella sp. | reverse complement strand
GAACATGTCCTTAGTGTTCACAAGACCGATTTTCTTGTAATCTACTGCCATAATTGTTTTAATTTTATTGTTTTAATGAAACATTCTTTCTTTTTCCATTGATAAGGGACAGAACTTATGGGGCTCCTACCCTAACCGACTGCAAATTTACCTTTTTCTTTTGATACGACAAAATGTTAACTTACTTTTTAGCGTTTCAATCGAGTTAAAAAAGTTAATTATACCCTTTTGCGCATCCCACTTCTTGCAAATTGCTAATTACACTTTGCAATTCTATACTCTCTTACTGCATAAGCCAGCACAACTAGGAAACCGATAAACGGCACTATAAAAGGTAACACCACATGGGTGCGGTCGGCTATCAACCCCATCAGCAGGAAGCCACAACCTCCTATCGGGGTCATCATCAGAAGCGAGGATGCACTTTTGGTAAGATTGCCCAATCCCGTGAGGGCAATAGAGAATATGGTAGGGAACATGATTGCCTCGAAGAGATAATTGCCCACCAAGGCTGCCAAGGAGATGAAGCCTAAATCGCAAAGTACCAAACCGATACACACTACGCTGCCAATGGCGCATATCAAGAGCATCGTAGTGGCCTTGATGTGGCGCATCACCCAACTGCCCAGGAATCTACCTACCATGAAGAATGCCAGGGCACAAGTGAGCACGAGCGAAGCCGTACGATCCGTCATCCAATGCATGCCGGTCACGAAATTAATGAAGTAGGAATTGATGGAAATCTCTGCAATCTCATAGCATAGCAAGGCAAAGAGACCAAACACAAACATCCTGTGATGGGCAAAAAGCTTGCCGATATTACTTCCCTGCGCCTCATCCTCGGCTGTTGTATCATGCTGGATTTCAGGCAAACTGACACGTGAGAAGACCACGGCTATAGCGAGTACCAAGACGCCCAGAATGGCATAAGGAACAGCTACGTTGCCGCCCTCATCGGTATTATTGAAAAGAAACTGACCGATGCAAAATGTAGCGAAGATACTGCCCAAGCCATTAAAAGACTGCGAAAGGTTCAGGCGGCTGGTAGCTGTCTCCCTGGCTCCCAATTCCGTTACGTATGGATTGGCTGCCGTTTCCAGGAAGACCAATCCACAGCCGATAATGAAGAGGCAAAGTAAAAATGCATAGAAACTGCCGATTGCTGCTCCTGGGACAAAAAGCAATGAGCCCAATCCAAAGAGCAACAATCCAAAGACTACACCCCTGCGATAGCCATACCTATTAATAAAGATACCTGCAGGTATCGCCATCAGGAAATAACCCAGATAGGTGGTAACCTGAATGAGGGCTGAATGGGTAATACTAATATGCAGAGCATTCTGGAAATGCTTGTTCAGCACATCCAGAATGGCACGAGCGAAGCCCCACAAGAAGAAGAGCGACGTTATCAATATGAAAGGGACAAGATATTTCTTGTCAGCTGTTTGTTTCGAATCTGTTTCTTTTGTCAACATTTACTTTTCTATTTATTCATCTAAAAAGATATTTCTGTTCATTTAAAGAGACTATCGGAAGATAATCCTTACTTTTCATCATAGTAGAAATAACCGAAATCTGCATATCCACTCTTTTCCTTACCTTCTGCAAACATGCCGAGAACTACGCCCGTAAATCCGCCGGCGACCTCTGTACTCATCAGACTGCAGTTCATGGAAGCCAACTCATGGAATCGCTTTCCATCAAGCGAATAGTCGAAGAAATACATCTCGCCATTGCTTCTGATGCGCAACTTGACCGAACCCTTGCGCAGGCGAGGCACGCTCTTCACCACATAGTCGATGCTCTTCAGCTTGCAGCGCAATGCCACCTGCTTCTGGGATACGAAAAAGTCGAGATGACCGTCGTTGATCTGATAGACAGACAGACCTGCCTCTACCTCCCCCTTCGTGACAACATCCGTCTCCAGGGAGAAGCTGGCACTCTCCTGTCGGCGTCCTACGAAGGTAGGCTGCTGATTTTCCGTCAAGGTTCCATGAGGATAAAGACGCACGAAGTACTTCTCTTCCACAGCCATCGTATCATTGCGGAGATAGTTGCCCGGAATAGGATTCTGCAATTGCACCCATTCGAAAGCTCCTGTTGCAGGCGCATCCTCGGCATCCGCTTCCAGATGCTTCTCAAGAAGGACACTTGGCAAGGTATTAGCCTTCACCAGAGTATCGATAGGCAGTCCACCATTCACTACAGGCCATTCGC
>URJQ01000180.1 GCA_900548195.1 uncultured Prevotella sp. | reverse complement strand
TGGCTCGGCATAATGAAGATAGGAGAAAAAGGCGGAGTGGTGAATGTGATAGCACGCATGCTGACTCCCGTTTTCTCACGTTTGTTTCCTGACATACCAAAGGGACATCCCGTCACAGGCAGTATTTTCATGAATATCGCTGCCAATATGCTCGGTCTCGACAATGCTGCTACGCCGCTCGGACTAAAGGCAATGGAGCAGATGCAGCAGCTCAATGTGGCTGAAAATGAAACTCTTCGCCAGCAAGCAGATGCTTCTGGTAAGATAAAAGGTGAACCGATAGATGCTGTCATAGCAAGAAAGAATGCCACAGCGTCCAATCCTATGATTATGTTCCTCGTGCTCAACACCTCCGGACTGACCATCATCCCTGTCAGTATCATGACCTATAGGGCGCAGATGGGCGCGCAACAGCCTACTGATATCTTTATTCCTATCCTCCTTGCCACCTTTGTTGCCACCCTCGCTGGCATCATCATAACCGCCATTTACCAGAAGATAAACCTCTTCAATCGCACCATGATGATTACTCTTGGAGGCGCTTGTGCTGCTGTGGGCGGCATAATATGGGGCTTCTCGCAGATGGAACCTGAGATGATGAACAAGGTCAGCACCTCCGTTGCCACTATCCTTCTGATGACAATAATCGTCGGTTTCATCGTGGCTGGCGTGCGAAAGAAGGTCAATGTCTATGATGCCTTTATCGAAGGTGCAAAGGATGGCTTCCAGACAGCGGTGAGAATCATCCCTTATCTCGTCGCAATCCTCGTTGGAATCGGCGTTTTTCGCGCTTCGGGAGCTATGGAAATGGTAATCGATGGCGCAAAATGGACTGTCAGCGCTTGTGGTTTCGACACCACTTTCGTCGATGCTCTCCCTACGGCGATAATGAAACCCCTCTCTGGTAGCGGTGCGAGAGGCATGATGGTAGATACTATGCAGACCTTCGGAGCAGACTCTTTTGTAGGTAGATTGGCATGTATCTTCCAGGGTTCCACAGACACCACATTCTATATCCTCGCTGTCTATTTCGGTGCAGTAAACATCAAATACACTCGCCACGCCGTTCCAGCAGGACTCCTCGCCGACCTTGCCGGTGTGATTGCCGCCATATTGATATGCTATCTCTTCTTCGGATAATAGGGAATAGTCTAATCTTTTTTGCTCTCTATACAAGAATAGAAAAAAGAACACCATCAGGCGTCAGCCATTCTTCATTCTTTATTCTATATCCTTCATTCCAGAAGAGCCCCTGTGTCAGTCGCGTTACCGATGGATTGCGCCCCATAAATAGCCAACTAACAAACTAACGATATGAAATACGTACTAACTACTCTCCTCGCATTGGCATCAATAGGAAGCCAAGCGCAAAAAATTGACTTCAACATCTCCGGTAAAGATAACATCAGTACCGAAGATGGCTTCACCTCATGGTCTTTTGGTAGAACGACAAGTCCTCAGACCAAGTCATTCGATGGCGTTACCATCCGGGTGGAAGCCGTCACTGGTAGTGGCTTTGCTGGCAATGGATGCAACTGCAACTGGTGGAAAGATGGCGTAAACAAGCACAACAAACTCATCTCCGATGCCGTCTATCCTGTAATCCTTGATGCTGGTAATAATTACTCTGCTTCTTCATCTTCCCCAATGGGAGTGAAGTTTACTATCTCTGGTCTCTCCGCAGGCACCCACACACTTGCCGCCTATCACAACAATACCGACGGTATTACGTCGCCTGGATACCCCGATATTATAGTCAAAATCAACGGTGAAACCGTGCAAAATGGAGTAAAGCAGTCCATCAGAGCACAGAGATTGGACGATGCAGGAATGTCCTATGTGAAGTTTTCTGTCAGTGAAGGCGAAGCAGTCACTGTGGAGTATGTCTCCGACCCTAAAGCTGGCGCGTCGTATATAAATAATTATGTGGCAGTCAATGCCCTCGTCTTCGACCGTCCTAATCCCAAGACGCAGGCCGTATGCGTATCTCCAGCGCATCTCGATTACCATGCAGACTGTGATAAAGGCAATGCTACATTGTCTTGGACAGGTGGTTCCAGTGCGGTGAAGCATCGCATAATGTTCGGTTCTGACCCGGAGAATATGGCTTTACTGACCGAGACGACAGCCACTTCTGCCGTTACTCCAGCCCTCTCTGCCCTCAATACATACTACTGGAGAGTAGATGAGATAGACAAGGACAACAATGTATATGAAGGCGACGTATGGTCTTTCCGCCCTCGTCACATCGCTTTTCCTGGCGCTGAAGGCTATGGTCGCTATGCTATTGGTGGCAGAGGAGGCA
>URJQ01000179.1 GCA_900548195.1 uncultured Prevotella sp. | reverse complement strand
AATGAAGCAATGTCTTGCCAATATCATGGGCTTAGACATCGACTGCGTGAGCATCAAAGCTACCACCACTGAGAAACTTGGCTTCACTGGCAGGATGGAAGGCATTTCTGCTTATTGCGTGGCGCTGATAAGTAAATAATAAGAAGGAGACCCCCTCTTATCCCCCTGTGAGGGGGAGGCTATATACGTTCTTCGATTGAGTCTCAAGTTGACAATACGTAACCAGCCTCCCCCTACAGGGGGATAAGAGGGGGTCTTCTTCTTCATTTAAGACGCCAACGCTTTCTTCCAAAGCAAGTAAGCAGCCTTATAAGCCTCAGTATCTTCCACTGGGGCTTCTGTAGCGATATGCTTTAATGTCTTGAAAGCATCGTCGGAATCCTTGTATATTCCGGCACCGATACCAGCACCGTATGCTGCTCCTACACTGCCGTCAGTCTCATAAAGCTCTATAGTGGCACCTGTCACAGCGGCAAGAGTGCGACGGAACAATGGTGAGAGGAAGAGATTGGCATGACCTGCCTTGATGGTCTTTATCTCCATACCCATATTCTGCATTATCTCAATGCCGTAAGCGAAGGAGAATGCGATGCCTTCCTGAGCGGCACGGATGATGTGTGCCTTCTTGTGGATATTGAAATTGATGCCGTGGATGGAAGCACCAGGATTCTCATTCTGGAGCACACGCTCCGCACCATTACCGAAAGGAATGATGCTAAGTCCATCTGCGCCTACTGGAACGCTCTCTGCCAAGTCATTCATCTCTGCGTAAGAGATTCCTTCTGGAGCGATGGTACGCTTCACCCATGCATTCAATATGCCTGTGCCATTGATGCAGAGAAGCACTCCTAAGCGTGTGTCTGGCTGATTATGGTTGACGTGGGCAAAAGTGTTCACGCGGCTCTTAGGATCATAATTCACCTCACCGAGCACACCATAGACCACTCCTGACGTACCACCAGTAGCGGCAATCTCGCCAGGCTTCATCACATTGAGAGAGAGAGCGTTATTAGGTTGGTCACCACCTCGATAAGAAATAGGTGTTCCTGTAGGGATACCGAGTTCGGCAGCAATGGCTTCACACACACGTGACTGAATGGAGAATGTAGGCACTATCTCAGAGATAATGCTCTCATCAAAGCCGAAACACTGCATTATATCCTTGCTTACACAGTTGTTTTTGAAGTCCCAGAACATACCTTCTGACAGTCCGGAGATAGTAGTTTTCTTATCTCCACCGCTCAATCGCATAGCGATAAAGTCGCCAGGAAGCATCACTTTGGCAATCTTAGCGTAGATATCAGGCTCATTTTCCTTCACCCATGCAAGCTTTGCAGCGGTAAAGTTGCCAGGAGAATTGAGCAAATGCTCCAGGCATTTCTCACTTCCGATTGTTTCAAAAGCCTTGTTTCCATAAGGCACAGCGCGTCCGTCACACCAGATAATGGAAGGGCGGAGCACATTACTATCCTCATCCACGCAGACCAGACCGTGCATCTGATAAGAAATTCCGATAGCCGAAACCTTGGCAAGGCAACCTTCTGCCTGGGCTTCGAGGCGAGCGGTAGCCTCTTTGAGTTCGTTCCACCACATATCAGGTTCCTGTTCAGCCCATCCTGCTTGCTTAGCGATGATAGGAGCTTCTGTGTCTGGGAATTGGGCAGAAGCAACTGTCTGTCCTGTTTTTGCATCCACGATAGATGCCTTCACTGATGAAGTGCCGATGTCGTAACCGAGTAAATACATTGTCGTTTGTTTGTTTTGTTGTTTAGTAGTTTTATTTTCGTAATACATAGTATTCTGCAAAAGTAAGATTAAATTATGACATCTGCAAGCAAAATGACAGAAAAGTTTCTATCGAATGGCGGATTCGTCGTTTTCAGAAATAAATAACATGGCAGACAACTAAACAATCAAACAGCCAGACAACAAATTTCCCCACATTATTGTTGGAAAGAATTAGCAAAGTTATTACATCCTAATAACTATGCTTTTACCTCCTAATAACATAGTTATTACCTCCTAATAACTATGCTTTTACCTTCTAATAACTATGCTTTTATAGAGACCCCCTCTTATCCCCCTGTAAGGGGGAGGCTATATACGTTCTTCGGTTTGCGATTTCCCAATTGCGTCAACGCGATTATTCACTCTTCACTCTTCACTTTTCACTTTTCACTAAAGAAGAAAATGTAACCAGTTTCCTCCCCTAAGTGGGACAGGATGGGGCTCGCTCCAAGGAGGGCTTCAGGAGTAAATTGAACTGTCGGAATCATTTATTTAACATTTATTCATAACTTTTCGGCTATAATTCTCTTAAAATATTTTTGGCTCTTCTCAAATTTTAGTACATTTATGTATCTAAGTTTGAGG
>URJQ01000178.1 GCA_900548195.1 uncultured Prevotella sp. | reverse complement strand
GGTTTCAGAGGTTATGATAAAGGTGCACAGGGCATATATATGAGATTGTTGCATATGACCCCGCCAGTTATTATGAATGTTAAGAAAATCAGACGGCTGATGAAAAAGTATGGTCTTGTGTGCAGTATACGAAAGGCAAATCCTTACAGAAGGATAGCGAAGGCAATAAAGACAAATCATGTAGCAGCTAATCTTGTGAACCGTGAATTTGAGAAGTATGGGCCAAGAAAAGTACTGCTTACAGATATTACATACATTCCGTTTTCTGGGAGATTCTGTTATCTATCAACGATAATAGATGCCTTTACCAAGCAGATATTATCCTACGTGTTGAGCGAAACTTTAGAAGTTGATTTTGTATTGGAAACAGTTAATAAGATGGTATCAGAACATAGTATTTCTCTTACAACAGATACAATCATACATAGTGATCAAGGCTGCCATTATACAAGCTGTAGCTTTATCCAGCTTGTGAAAGATAAAGGATTAAGACAATCAATGTCTCGAAGGGGCAACTGCTGGGATAATGCTCCACAAGAAAGTTTCTTTGGCCGTATGAAGGATCATATAGGAGACAGAATACAAGAATGTACAACATACGAAGAAGTAGCAGTAGTTATTGATGACTGGATGGATTACTATAATAATGATAGATACCAGTGGGGATTAGCCAAACTTTCTCCAAATGAATACTACCAGTACATAATAACAGGAATATATCCAATCAAAGGGAGAAATCCTTTAACAGATGTAGAGAATGAAGAAGGCAAAGAAAGATAATAATATAGCCATCTGCTGGCTAGAAAATCACAATCCCTTCTTCTTAATTTGTCCTTGACAAAGGGTACAGTTTAGAACACTATGCTCAGCGACAGCTGTTCTGTTGACCAAGCTATGGTAAAGCTGCATATTCCGCCCGAAGAGCACCAGTACTTCAAGGACCTGTTAGCTAAGGAGCAGTAGGCTCCTGTTCAAAAAGCGCCTGCCATGTGGCAAGCGCTTTTTCTATTGCACGATATTCGAGTATATATTTGCTCTTCTTACCCTTTTCTCCAGACCATCTTATTAACCACACCTGTGTAGCTTTGGATAATCTTCACAACCTTAGTAGATACATTCTCATCTACATAATCAGGCACCGGCAGACCGTCTTCCCCATCAAGGTTCATCTGCACTGCTGTGTCTACAGCCTGCAGCAGGCTTTTTTCGTCAATGCCTGCAAGCACAAAGCAGCCTTTGTCCAGCGCTTCCGGGCGCTCCGTAGAGGTGCGGATGCACACCGCCGGGAAAGGATGCCCCACACTGGTGAAGAAGCTGCTTTCCTCCGGCAGTGTACCGGAATCAGATACTACAGCAAAGGCGTTCATCTGCAGGCAATTGTAATCATGGAAGCCCAACGGCTCATGCTGAATTACGCGCTTGTCCAGTTCAAAGCCACCGGCGCCTACTATAAGAAGTTTTGGTTTCATTAGTTGTCACTTCAGCTATTATTATCAGAATTTTACTTGACTTTATATTATTTCTCCTGTATACTCAACTACAAATGTAACATTTACAACTACATAAGCAGGACCTCTCGACTTACGTTGTTAGTATTAAGCTGCAGTACCTATGGTGCTCGAAGATTCCGAGCGCTATAAGTACTGCGTTTTTGTTTTTTGGCATATTTCTTGCACGCGATATATCCTGACTAACTGTCAGTTTATATATTTTCAAGCACAAATATGTTATAATTAAAGAAAGGAGTTCTTCTATGGGAACCAAAGACACTACTCAAAAGCGTTTAGAAGACTTTGAGGATATCTTTGCGGATATCAGTAACGTTCTTCTCTACGACGGCGAAGACGTTATCAAGGAAAATGAGCTTGAAACTGTCACTGCCAAAGACACCTACACCGTTGAACAGCAAATCCACGAGGTGGAACGTGATGTAGCTAAAAGGTGGCGCCACCACTCTCTGCACATCTCTTTAATCGGCTTAGAGAATCAAACTGATCCCGATTACAAAATGCCGCTACGCGTCATCTGCTATGATGGTGCGTCCTACCGAGCACAGCTTAACGCAGATGAGTCTAAGAAAACTTATCCTGTAATTACGCTCGTGCTTTACATGGGTACAGAAAAGCGCTGGACTGCTCCGAAACAGCTTACCGACTGCTTTAAGTACGACAAGCGGCTTAGCAAGTTTATCAGCAACTATAAGATTAATGTAGTTGAGCTTGCCTGGTTAAGCGACGAGCAAATCATGAAGTTCAAAACAGAGTTCCGAAACTTCGTTGAGCTGCTGCGTGATACTCGTCTTGGCAGAAAGCTGCAATACTCCCCTATCCAGCTCAAGCATGTACATGCGCTCCTACAGCTTATGCGCGTTATGAGTGGCAATGACGAATATGAACAATTATTAAAACAGACAACAAATAATCTTAAGCAGAAGAAACTCAAAGGAGATGAAATCACTATGAAAAAGATTG
>URJQ01000177.1 GCA_900548195.1 uncultured Prevotella sp. | reverse complement strand
CGCTCTCAGAGCTTGATGATTTGCTCGAGGGTCTGAATCTGTCGTTTGGAACCGATATTTCAAAATATAAACTTAATCAAGATTAAAGTTGATAGATTAAACTGACGGAAAGAGACGTTTGCGTGAGACAAACCATCTCCTGCAGACATCTCATTCCGATAATTTAATCAATTTCAATACTCAATCTTCAAAAACAAAGAAAACTCAAAATGAGACACAATAAGAAATTCAACCATCTGGGTCGTACTGCATCTCATCGTAACGCTATGCTCGCTAACATGGCTATCTCGCTGATTATGCACAAAAGAATCACTACGACTCTCGCAAAGGCAAAGGCTCTCAAGATGTACGTTGAGCCACTGATCACACGTTCTAAGGACGATACAACTAACAGCCGTCGTGTAGTATTCAGCTACTTGCAGAACAAGTTTGCTGTTACTGAGCTCTTCAAGGTTATCGCTGAGAAGGTAGCTGACCGTCCAGGTGGATACACACGTATCATCAAGCTCGGTACCCGTCAGGGTGACGCTGCTGAGGTAGCATTCATCGAGCTCGTTGACTTCGACGAGAACATGGCAAAGGCTCCTAAGGCAGCCAAGAAGACACGTCGTGGTCGCAAGTCTGCTGCCGCTGCTCAGGCTACTGAGGCTACTGAGGCTACTGAAGCTCCAGCAGCTGAAGAGGCTAAGGCTGAATAATATCTTACGAATTACAACGTAAAGACATAATTCAAGCGCTCACATTAGTTCAGTACGCTGGGCAATGTGAGCGCTTTTCTTTTTTGTTAATTTAGGTGTGTCCTCTTTCAGAGTCTCCCAACAGGTCACACCAGTATGCAGGGTAGGGCAGATGCAATGACATTATCTCATTTCCGTCCCTCCTTTTGACAAATTTAGACCATTGCTTATGATTACGATAAAGGATGTAGAAACTCGTAGCCAACTGAAGGATTTCATAATTTTCAACTATACTCTCTACAAAGAAAATGAGTATGCAGTGCCGGAACTTATGGTGGATTTGCTCAACACATTTTCTCCAGAGAAGAATGCCGCCTTTGAGTTTTGTGAGGCAAAATACTTCCTTGCTTATGATGATGCAGGGAAGATAGTAGGTCGAGTGGCTGGCATTATCAATCATAAGGCTAACGAGTCATGGCATATTCACAAGGTACGCTTCGGATGGATAGACTTCATTGACGACCGTGAGGTGAGTGCCGCTCTTCTCAAGGCAGTAGAAGAATGGGGCAAATCCAAGGGTATGGACAGTATTCAGGGACCTATGGGCTTCACTGATATGGACCATGAAGGAATGCTTATCGAGGGCTTCGACGAGCTCTCCACCTCCGCTACTATCTACAATTATCCATATTATAAGGAGCATCTTGATGCGCTTGGATATGAGAAGGAGACCGACTGGGTGGAATTCAATGTTCAGATACCAGATGTGATGCCAGAGAAAATGGTGCGCATAGCCGATATAGTGCGTCGTAAGTACGACCTCCACGTGGCTCCGCGCAATATGTCGATGAAGAAGTTTCTTGCCAAGTATGGCAGTTCATTCTTCACTTGCATCAATGCAGCATTCAAGCCTCTGTTTGGCTACAGCGAGCTCACAGAGCGCCAAAAGCGTGACTATCTGGATATGTACTCCATGATACTTGATATCGACCTGATATCGCTCGTTTTGGACAAGGAAGAGCGAGTGGTAGCATGTGGCGTCGCGATACCATCATTGTCGAAGGCATTACAGGAATCAGGTGGTAAAATGTTCCCATTAGGATGGTGGCACCTCTTGAAAGCCTTAAAATGGAAGCACTCCAAGACTGCCGATTTGCTTCTTGCGGCAGTTCTGCCTGAATATCAGGGCAAAGGTCTTAATGCTGTCTTTATCTCCGATCTCTATCCGAATTTCATCAAAGGAGGTTTCAAGCAGGTGGAGACCAACGTGGAACTGGAGTCCAACAGTAAGATTCAGTCCCAATGGGCATATTTTGAAAACCGCCAGCATAAGCGTCGTCGCTGCTTCACGAAGAAAATATAATAGTCATGCTTACATATAAAAGATGTAGTCATGTCAAAGCGTTAATATCGGGATTGTCGTTTAATTCTAAGAATTCAATATCTATAGATGAGGGTATGCCTTCTGAGGTTGCCCTCGTTTTCTTTTTTCGGAGTTTTATCGTAATTTGAGTCGATTTTCGTTTGGTAATGGCATAGTTGTCCCTTGTTTCCCCCAAAACAGGCCTGTAAAAGTTTGGGGAATTTTTTTTTGTTATCACATGCAAATTTATATAAAATTTTCGAATTATAAGCCAGTAAAATAAAAAACTTGAATGATTTCCCTCGAATTGTGCGAGATTAGCCTTATTTTTCGAGAAATCAAGACCACAACTGCAAAATAGTTCCTACCAACGTGCTCTAAGTCACAAAAAAATATTATCTTTGAAGCAGTGTTCATTAACCGAGTTTTTAACTTCAAAAATGTAGGCTTATGAAAGCAGTATGTGGTCTTGACGTGCACAAAGA
>URJQ01000176.1 GCA_900548195.1 uncultured Prevotella sp. | reverse complement strand
GCGAGAAGAAAGCCAAAGATGGTAGAACTGATACTCCTACTTCAGGCACAATTGAGTTTGTGGCTGATGAGAGTTTGAGTCCTATCATTGACGAAGAAAGAAGTCAGTTTGAGTTCGAGTACCCAAAGGCCAAGCTCAAACCAAAATACACAGATGAAGTCACAGGACTTCAGATGATCAAGGATTTCAAGACAGCACTCCTCTTTACAACCCGTAATCTGAAGGATAGTGAGATTGCATACTTGAAGTCGAAGAGCAATGTGATTCCTTCCGTTTTCCCTATCGGATACGATGGTTTGGCATTCATTGTCAACAAGAATAATAGTGATACTTGCATCACAGTGAATGACATTAAGCGTGTCCTTACCGGAAAGGCGACCAAATGGAGTGATATTGTTCCTGGATCAAAGAGAGGTGATATCGAGGTCATCTTCGACAACACCCGCTCTGCAACCACCAACTTCGTGGTAGATTCTGTTCTACACGGCGAAAAGATGGGAGCGAAGATTATGGCAGCCAAGACAAGCAAGCAGGTTATCGACTTCGTTGACCAGAATCCAGGTTCTATCGGTGTTATCGGATCAAATTGGTTGAACGACCGACGTGATTCCACCAACACAACCTTTAAGAAGAATATTCATGTAATGCAGGTATCCATCAAGGAGAAAGCTACCCCTATGAACAGCTGGAAACCTTACCAGGCATACCTGTTGGATGGAAGATATCCATTCGTAAGAACTATATACGCTATCGTGGTTGACCCTCATAAGGCTTTGCCTTGGAGCTTTGCCAACTACATTTCCAATCCGAAGGGACAGCTTATCCTCTTCAAGACGGGCTTGCTTCCTTACAGAGGTGATATTACGATTAAGACAGTTAATGTTAAACGTTAAAAGTTTAGATAGAAAGTAGAATTATGAAAGCAGTTAAATATTTAGTAGCAGGTTTGCTCGTCATGGGTTTGGCAGCTCCTGCAATGGCTCAGGATGTGAACTATAAGGATGCACTTAAGCCAATTGAGACTACATTGAAAGCAGGCAACGTTGATGCTAAAGAATTTGCTAAGGAAGTTAAGGACTATCAGAAGACCTTCAAAAAAGATCCTAAGGCTCTTGTTGCATTGGGTAATGCCCTTGTTATCAACAAGAAGTATACTGAAGGCAATGCAGTAGCAGATGCTGTAATCGCTAAATTCAAGAATTATGGTGATGCATATATCTTGAAAGGTGATATCTTCGCCATGCAGGACAACGGTGGTGAGGCTGCTAGCTGGTACAAGCAGTGTATGATTATGGATCCAAAGAATCCTCAGGGTTATATCAGCTATGCTCGTGTATACCAGAAGATTGACCCAAATGGTAGCGCAGAAGCTTTGCAGAAATTGAAGACAATCAATCCTGACTATCCTGTAGAGGCAGAGACTGGTCATACATTCTATGCTAATGGTAACTATGAGAAGGCTTATGAGAATTTCTCAAAAGCAAATCATAGCACCATGGAAGAGTATATCTTCTATGAATACTGCTTCACTGCTTACGTTTTGAACAAGAAGGATGAGGCACTTCAGTTGTGCAAAGAAGGTATGCAGAAATATCCAAAGGATACAGCATTCCAGATTTTGGCAATGCGTGCAGCTGTAGATACACAGAAATTCGAGGATGCATTGAATTATGCAACAGCTATCATCAACAACGCTGATGTAAAGAAGAACTCTAGCATCTATTCATACTACGGATTGGCCCTTGCTGGCAACAAGCAGTATGATCAGGCTTTGGAGCAGTACAACAAGGCATTGGAAATGAATAAGGAAGACATTAAGCCTTACCAGTACATTTCTGAGACATACAAGGCTATGGGCAACGAAGATAAGGCTATCGAGTTCGCTCAGACTTATATGGAGAAGAACCCTAACGCTGCTCCTTCTGACTTCGTTAAGATGGCTGAGATTTACAATGCTAAAGCTCAGAAGGGTGGCGCAGATAAGGCTGTATGGGTAGACAAGGCTATCGGTGTTTACAACATCTTTGCAGAAAAGTATCCACAGATTAAGGCATACGCTGACTTGCAGGCTGCTAACATCGCATTCCAGAATGAGTTGGACGACAAGGCTCTTGAGAACTATGAAAAGGTAATCAAGGAACTCGAAAGCAAGCAGTATGATGAGGATGAAAAGGGTTACTTGATGCAGGCATACAAGAATGCAGGTTACATCTACTGGGGTTCTAAGAAAGACTTAGACACTGCGAGACCATACTTTGAGAAGTTGATTAAGCTCGATCCTAACAACTCTCTTGCAAAGAAGGCTTTGGGTCTTGAAGAGGAAGCAGCTCAGTAATATGAAATTTCTCAAGAGAATTCTTTAACAGAAATCTTGATTAGAAAAAATATAAGGCGGTGAAGTATTTAGCTTCATCGCCTTTTTCGATACATTATATAACAACATAATAATTGTATAAGCCTCCATACTTGCTGACGGCAAACAGCCGTTTTTCTACACAAAGTAAGGATAAAGGGTGAATCAAAGTCCATATAAAAGAAAAGCTACCGTAACATTGGATTCCTTCTCATTAC
>URJQ01000175.1 GCA_900548195.1 uncultured Prevotella sp. | reverse complement strand
GCGAGAAGAAAGCCAAAGATGGTAGAACTGATACTCCTACTTCAGGCACAATTGAATTTGTGGCTGACGAGAGTTTGAGTCCTATCATTGACGAAGAAAGAAGTCAGTTTGAGTATGAGTTCCCGAAAGCTAAACTCAAACCGAAGTATACAGATGAAGTCACCGGACTTCAGATGATTAAAGATTTCAAAACAGCACTCTTGTTCACTACACGTAATTTGAAAGATAGTGAAATAGCTTACTTGAAATCGAAAAGCAATGTTATTCCTTCTGTTTTCCCTATCGGTTACGATGGATTGGCATTTATTGTAAACAAGCAGAACAATGATACTTGTATTACGGTAAAAGATATCAAACGTATCCTCACAGGTGAGGCAACAAAATGGAGTGATATTGTGAAAGGTTCTAAGAGAGGTGACATCGAAGTCATTTTCGATAATACCCGCTCTGCAACAACCAATTACGTAGTAGACTCTGTGCTGCACGGAGCTAAAATGGGAGCAAAAATCATGGCCGCAAAAACTAGTAAAGAGGTTATCGACTATGTGGATCAGAACCCAGGCTCAATCGGTGTAATTGGATCTAACTGGCTCAACGACCGCCGTGATTCAACCAACACTACATTTAAGAAGAATATTCATGTCATGCGAGTATCCATCAAAGATGTGGCAAAACCATATAACAGTTGGCAACCATATCAGGCATACTTGCTGGATGGAAGATATCCGTTCGTCAGAACATTATATGCAATTGTAGTTGACCCTCACAGGGCATTGCCTTGGAGTTTCGCAAACTACATTTCAGGTCCAAGAGGACAGCTCATCCTATTTAAGACCGGATTACTTCCATACAGAGGTGACATCACTATAAAGACCGTTAATGTAAAACGCTAAGAAAGAGACGCATATAAAAAAGTAGAATTATGAAAGCAATTAAATATTTAGTAGCAGGTTTGCTCGTCATGGGTTTGGCAGCACCTGCAATGGCACAGGATGTCAACTATAAGGACATGCTGAAGCCTATAGAGACAACATTGAAGGCTGGTAACGCTGATCCTAAGGCTTTTGCCAAGGAAATCAAGGAATACCAGAAGGAGTTCAAAAAGGATCCTAAGGCATTGGTTGCTTTGGGTAACCTTCTTGCAATGAACAAGAACTATGATCAGGCTAATGCTGTTGCTGATGCTGTCATCGCTAAGTTCAAGAACTATGGTGACGCTTACATTCTGAAAGGCGACATCTATGCAATGCAGGACAATGGTGGCGAGGCTGCTACCTGGTATGGTCAGTGTATGACTATGGATCCTAAGAATCCTCAGGGATACATCAGCTATTCTAACGTTTACCGTAAGATTGACCCACAGGCTAGTGCTGAAGCTTTGAACAAGCTGAGAGAAATCAACCCTAACTACCCTATCGAGGCAGAAGCAGGTCACAACTTCTTCAGCGCAGGCAACTACGAGAAGGCTTATGAGTATTTCTCAAAGGCTAAGCCAAATACACTCGAAGAGTATGCTCAGTACGAATATGCTTTCACAGCTTATATCGTTGGTAAGAAGGAAGAAAGTTTGAGCCTTTGCGAAACTGGTATCCAGAAGTTCCCTAAGGATGCAGCTATGCAGGTTTTGGCTATGCGCGCTGCTGTTGACGTAAAGAACTTTGAATCTGCTCTCCAGCATGCAAACATCGTAATGAATACCGATTCTATCAAGAAGAATGCTAGTATCGTTGCTTATTATGGTTTGGCTTTGGCTGGCAACAAGCAGTATAATGAGGCTATTGCTCAGTACCAGAAGGCATTGGAGATGAAGGCAGACGATCCTAAGCCATTGCAGTATATCTCTGAGGCTTACAAGGAGATGGGCGATGAAGACAAAGCTTTGGAGTACAACCAGCAGTACATGGATAAGAATCCAAATGCAGCTCCTACAGACTTCATGAAGCTTGCTGAAATCTATGTAAACAAGGCTAAGAAAGATCCAGCCAAGAAGATTGAGAACATCGACAAGGCTATCGGCGTATACGCTAAGTTAGCAGAGAAGTATCCTACATTGAAGCCATTTGCTAAGCTTCAGGAGGGTAACACTGCTTTCCAGAACGAGTTGGACGACAAGGCTATTGCTGCTTACACAGAAGTAATCAAAGAATTGGAAGCAAAGCAGTGTGATGAAGATGAGCTCAGCTACCTGAAGACATCTTACCAGTATATGGGCTTCATCTATACCTACGACAAGCAGGACTTCGACACAGCTAAGCCATACTGGGATAAGCTTCTGAAGCTTGATCCACAGAACAAGTTGGCTAACGATGCTTACGAGAAGGCAGGTCTCAAGCCAGGTGAATAAGCATAACATTAACTACAACATATTGGGGATTGCATCAGTTATTGATGTAATCCCCTTTTCGTTTCTATGATTTGTACTTTAAGCAAATAAAGGGATATTGGGAGAAAAAAACTTCAAACAATAGAAAACGAAAAGAGCGATTCCCATGGGAACCGCTCTCAATGTTTTATGTAACTAAAAGTATCTATCCTTATAGATTAAGGAAGACTGATTGCCTCGTTAGGGCAAACATCAGCACAAGTGCCACACTCTGTGCAGAGGTCTGGGTTGATTGAATACTTCTCGCCCTCA
>URJQ01000174.1 GCA_900548195.1 uncultured Prevotella sp. | reverse complement strand
GAAGGAATAAGCTGGAATTTCAAGCGAGAGATCAGCGGAGATGGTGAAAGGAGTTGTCTCACATTTCTCCCATTCCTTGTGCTTGCCAGGATCAGCGGATTGCGCCATGAGAGTGCGTTCTGCCACATTACTGTAACCCTTCATGCGCTCTCCCAATGGGATGCTTACTGTAGATGCCTTTGGCAAGAGACTTACCACCTTGATGATAAGGTCGCCTGTGGCTTCATCCACTACGACAGAGTGGTCGATTCGCTCCTTCACGTCATTGCCGCCATTGACATCAAGACTGGAATATACATAACAGCTGCCAGCATTATGTCCGAAAGCACGCTGCACGTAGTAATTGACTGTAGGCTTTACAGATGTATTATTGAAATAGATGAGGTCAGGGTTCCAGTTGGTGTGTCCCTCTTTTGCAAGTAGCGGAGCATAGGAAGTCATGGTCACCACGTCGGCATTACGCTCTACGTTGGTGAGATAAGCAGCTTCCACGAGAGCATTAGTCACATGATTGCCTTTGGAAGCCCATTCGCCGAGATACACTTTAGTGCCATTGCGGTCGTATGTGTCATAGAAATCACGATGATGGAAATACCATCCTGGAGAGTTATAATAATGCTCATCCACCATTTCTATATTGTGCTTCTTTGCTTCTTTCCATCCATACTCATAGTCACTGCCTTCCCAGAAAGGACCTACTGTGCCAACAACCGTGATTTCGGGATGCGCTTTCTTTACTCCATTGATAAGGAAGTGATAACGCTCAAGGAAGACATCGCTGATAAGGTCTTCGTTTCCGATACCAAGATACTTCATATTGAAAGGCTTAGGATGTCCTGCCTTAGCTCTGAGGCGTGCGAGAGCTGAAGTCTTAGGGTCGCCATTAGCCCACTCTATGAGGTCGAGCAGTTCCTGCAGATAGCTCTCCATGGTGAGTGGTTTGCCATTATATATATAAGGTGAAGGCTTTCCGTTGAGGTCTTTCTCGAAAGGAATGCCTCCTTGCTGTCCGGCTCCGCCACGATGAGAATTCTGACAAGGCACTCCTGCAGCGAGAACAGGCAGTGGTTCGGCGCCTATATCCTCACAAAACTGGAAATATTCATAGAATCCGAGTCCACGAGTCTGGTGATAATTCCAAATATTCATATCTGGTTGACGCTCCCATAGTTCGCCGATTGTAGCCTGCCAATGATAAATATTGTCGATGCCTTGACCATGAGTGGCGCATCCACCTGGGAAACGCACGAAGCGAGGCTTCAAGTCTGCCAGTGCTTCTGCAAGGTCTTTGCGCAGTCCGTTCTGTCGTCCGCGGAATGTGGAGCGTGGGAAGAGGGAGACAAAATCAAGGTCAATGCTGCCTTTCTGCATAGGTTCGATGACGAGGGAAGCCTTCGTTGCAGAAGCCTTTGGAGTGACTGTAGTCTTGCTTCTCTGCCATTTTGCAGTAGCCTTGAAAGTGGTGGTAGCCAGAATATTACCTTTTTCATCCACGAGAGAGACCTTCACGCTGCCCTGTCCTCTTGTGAAAAGTGAGAGATTATATTTCTCACCTTTCTTCAGCACTATTCCATCCCAACCATCATTGATGAGTCTGGCTCCAGGAGCAGATGTGGAGAGGACAGAATAATGCGGATTATTCTTATGAATAGGGTCGGAAGTGGCGATAGTCCATTCCGTGCCATTACCTTCCAGTCGCCATGCAGTATTTGGAGTCCAGCCCTTATGATCGGATGGAGAATACTCGAAATCACGATTTTGTATCAATTCGGCATAGAGTCCGCCATCTGCCGCATAACTGATATCCTCGAAGAATATGCCCATAAGATTGGTGGAGATACTCTTATGATTGTCCCAATCTATGGTGATAGTGGCTTTTATATCCTCTTTTGACTTAGCTATGCCATTGCCTTTTGCTATAAAATTGTCTCTATCCCACTGCGCATTACGCTCAGCACGCATCTGTTTTTGGAGCAAACTTTCAAGTGCGGAATACGGAATACGGACAATATTCTGCTCGGAAGCCTGCTTTTGTTGCTGTTTCAGCGCCTCAAACTTGTCGCTATCTACGTATGGATAGTCCTGCGGTTTCCACAGTGCAAGATTGTCGGATGATGTCGTGGCAATCTGCGGAGTCTTGAGATTAGGGATAAATGTGGCATGAAACATCTTGCCATCATAGCTCAGCACAGGATAATGGAGTTTCTTTTCTGATCCCCATGCGCCATAGTCACTCTCAAAGAGATTGCAGGAGACATGCTTCCAGTGCTTTCCATCCACGGAATAAGCGATCTGAAAATTGCGCACACCATTGTTTACGTCCGGCTTGATATAGACGGAATCCGGATGATTAGCCCAAGAGGCCATAGCCATTGCGCCAAGGAAGGCGGTTAGAATAGATTTTTTAATCATGAAAATCGGTTAGTGTAATTCTATTATCATTAGTAGTTTACAATGCAATGCCTACGCCATGATAATAGTATCTGATACCATTATCATGGCGAGCTTTTTGCTTCTGGGTACAAATTTACATATTATTTTTGTAAAAAGTACACTATTAACCGATAAATTGTTCTTTTCTCTTGATTTTTAAGTAAAAGCCCTACTTTCGCAAGTATTTTCTCTACCGACAACCTACAATATGATTAGGCTGGAAGCCTATACCGAGCATAGCGAGAGTAACCCGGGACGAAGT
>URJQ01000173.1 GCA_900548195.1 uncultured Prevotella sp. | reverse complement strand
CTTCCCCACGGCAGTGGGGACTGAGGGGCTATTTATTGCTTGCGAAAGTTGAGTTATTCATTGTTATCTTCAATTTGGCTGGGCAGATAATCACTTGCTTTAGCCGATGATATAACGCCATGTCCGAGTTTTACCTCCAACTGCGTGCGTGCCGCTTTTGCCACGCTGCCGCCATCCTTTGCCACCTGCTTCTGTTGATGGAATCCGTTAGGTTTTCGTTGTTTGGAGAGTTCCGTGGCGGAAGCCTCGGCAAGCATATTGAGAGCAATCTCCATGTTGGTCATGTTGTCGCGCAGACTTTCTTTTTTCAGACCTTTGAAGTTCTTGTACTGTTTGGTCGTCATTCCGCTCCACTCGCGAGTGATGATGTCTGTGAGAGTGGCATATTGCAGACCTTGCTGCACGCCCGTACGCTCCCATTCGTCAGTGAGTTCCTTTCTTATTTCGATGGACTTGATTCGTTGATTTATCCAAGCGTCAGAATATCCCAAACGCTTGTAATCAATGACAGCCTGGTCGATGCTCCGCTCCGGGTCCTGCATCTGGTCCAAACGTGTACTTGCCACTTGCGCCATCCAAACTTTAAAAGGTTCGGCCTTTGGCGATGGTATTGACTGTATGATACGGAAAAGTTGCTCTGTGTCAGCGACATCCGTCAAACGAAGCTTGCCGTCCGAGGCGCACAACTTCAATCGGTTACAATTTGTAACCGTTTGATTGCCTTCTTTTACAAGTCTGTGCTTCAATACTTTCCAATAGTTTCTTGCACGCTCTGTGTCTGGTTGATCTGTCAGCACACCGCATACATCTACGATGGAGAAATACCATTTCTCCTCCTTATCATCCCATACGGTACGTACTTTCTTTTCTTCAAATAGTTGAAGAGCTTCTTTCTTTGTCATTGATTGCTGTCTTTTTCTTTTTTCTCACCAAGTTATTTGTTCGTTTTCTCAACAATAAATAGCCCCTCAGTCCCCACTGCCGTGGGGAAGCGTAAAATATCAATAGAGAAAAACAAAGAAAAAATAAAAAAATATATTTGTTTATTTTTATCTATTGATATTTTATATGCTTGGTACTGTCTTCCAGAAATCAAAGCTCCCCTCTTATGTTCTATTTTCCTTGACTTTTAGCAAAAACACAAACATTATATCTTTGCCTTTTAGCAAATATCAGCGATTTATATCTTGTCTTTTTAGCATTTTTAGCATCTAAAGCCTTGATTGTCACGCAGAAAATAATTACCTTTGCAGCAAGATAATTATATACCCAACCAGATTACGAATACTACAAAGATGGAAGAAAAGAAATACTTTGACAGACAGATAGACGAATCGCTGCTGGCATGGAAGAACAGTCCACGTCACAAGCCCCTTTTACTACGTGGAGCCAGACAGGTGGGCAAGTCCTCTTCCGTCCACCACTTGGCAAGACAGTTTGACAATTTTGTAGAGATAAACTTTGAACGTAAGCCTGCATACCTTGAGATATTCCAAGGCGACAGGGATGCAAAGCATATCGTGGAGATGATCAAGTCGATTACAGGCAAGCCGATAGTGCCGGGAAAGACGTTGCTGTTCTTAGATGAGATACAGATGTGCCAGGAAGCCATCTCATCCCTGCGATTTTTCTGGGAAGACATGCCCGAGCTGCATGTGATAGCGGCAGGCTCGCTGCTGGAGTTTGCGCTCAACGAGATACCCACCTTCGGGGTAGGCAGAATCCACTCCATGTTCATGTATCCCATGTCATTCGATGAATTTCTCAATGCCTTGGGCATGACATCCCTACAGCATCAGAAACGAGAAGCATCTATGGAGAAGCCACTGCTGTCCGCTTTGCATGAGCAGTTGGTTGCCTTGTTCCGCACCTATCTGATGGTAGGCGGGATGCCGGAGTCTGTCGCTACATGGGTGGATACGCATAGCTATGTGGAATGCCAGGCCGTGCAGAAGGAGATAGCATACACTTACGAGGTGGATTTCGCGAAATATAAAAAACGTGCCAATACCACTCTGCTGCGCCAGACCTTCCACAGTGCCGCGCATCAGATAGGAGGTAAGTTCGTATATAGTCAGGTATCACGTGATTTCAGGTCATACCAGATAAAGGAAGCCTTGGATCTGCTCACGCTTGCCGGATTGCTCGTCCCGGTATGCAGCACGGCAGCCAACGGTTTCCCTTTAGGAGCGGAAGCTGATGAGAAATGCGTGAAATACCTGTTTATGGACAGTGGACTGTTGCTTGCCGTTCTGGGCATGGATTACGGCAATGTCACCTCCATCTCCGAAGCCATACTGATAGGTAATGCCGCCGACCTCGTCAACAAAGGACACATCACGGAGATGGTTGCAGGACTGGAAATCATCAAGAACCTGCCGCCAGACAGCATTCCTTCCCTATATTTCTGGATGCGTGAGGCCAAGGGCTCCATGGCAGAAGTGGATTACATACTGTCAAAGGATATGAAGATCCTCCCTGTCGAGGTAAAGGCAGAGGTAAAGGGAGGCATGAAGAGCCTGTATTCATTTGTGGAGGCGAAAGGCATCACCCATGCTGTCCGTACCTCGCTTGAAAATTTCGGGCAGTTCACAAAAGGTGACTGCACGATAGACATCTACCCATTATATGCACTGCAGAACCTTGTAAAGTGAAGAATGAAGAGTGAAGAATGAAGAATGGGAGTTACCATTCTTTAGTGAAAAGTGAAAAGTGAAAAGTGAAGAGTGAAAAGTGAAAAATCGCGCTGACGCAATTGGGATTCTTGCTGAAAGAGCACTGTGAAAGATGACTGTTGATATTTTCACATATCTCTGTGAGAGATGCCAGTTACCCGGCAGGCGATTTTTCGCTTTTCACTCTTCACTTTTCACTAAGATTTGCCTGGAAGGCAATACCGAGCGAAGCGAGAGTAACCCGGGACGAAGTCTCGG
>URJQ01000172.1 GCA_900548195.1 uncultured Prevotella sp. | reverse complement strand
TCCTCATCAGGCACCTTACCAATATCGTGCAAGAGACCAGCACGCTTAGCCTTCTTAGGGTTAAGACCAAGCTCTGAAGCCATTACAGCACAGAGATTTGCTGTCTCACGAGCATGCTGCAGAAGGTTCTGACCGTATGATGAACGATACTTCATCTTACCTACGATACGCACAAGTTCTGGGTGGAGACCGTGAATACCGAGGTCGATAGTGGTACGCTTACCTGTTTCGATAATCTCATTGTCAAGCTGTTTCTTCACCTTTGCCACAACTTCCTCAATACGAGCCGGATGGATACGTCCGTCAGCCACAAGCTGATGAAGAGCGAGACGGCAGACTTCACGACGGATTGGGTCGAATGCAGAGATGACGATAGCCTCTGGAGTGTCATCGACAACGATTTCCACACCACACGCAGCCTCAAGGGCACGGATGTTACGACCCTCACGTCCGATGATACGACCTTTCACTTCGTCATTGTCAATGTGGAATACGCTGACAGAATTTTCCACTGCTGTCTCAGTAGCCACACGCTGAATGGTCTGTATTACTATCTTCTTTGCCTGCTGGTTAGCATTCAGTTTTGCCTCGTCCATTATCTCATTGATGTAAGCTGCCGCATTGGTACGTGCCTCATCCTTAAGACTTTCCACGAGTCTTGTGCGTGCCTCATCAGCAGAAAGGCCAGAAAGTTCTTCCAGTTTCTCACGCTCTTTGAGCTGGAGCTTTTCGAGTTCTTCCTCCTTGAGAGCAAGGAGCTTCTTCTCATTATCCACACGCTGCTGGAACTGTTCTACCTCCTGACGGCGACGTCCCAACTCTTCCTGACGCTGATTAAGGTTTATCTCGCGCTGCTTCAGACGGTTTTCACTCTGCTGAATCTTCTGATTGCGCTGCTGCACTTCCTTTTCGAGCTCGCTCTTCTTGTTGATAAACTTCTCCTTTACCTCAAGGAGCTTCTTCTCTTTCAGTACGTTAGCCTCCTTTTCAGCGGCATCTATCATCTCATTATATTTTCCTTTTAATACATAGCGGAAAAACAAGTAGCCCACGAAACCGCCGATGATAAGGGCAGCCACGGCTATTATTACATATACCATATAAGATGTTAAGCAGTTATATTTTGATATTCTCTAATTATTTGTTGTTCTAAAACAGAAGGCTAAAGCGCACTTTCTATCTCAGAAGTAAGCTTTTTGAGAATATCTTCGTAAGGCTCCACGTCATTGCGCTTTGCCTCCGTGACATAGCGAATCGCCATATCAATCATTGCATAATACATTATTTCCTTATCGGCTTTACGACCTTTATAGGCACTAAAATAGGCATTGAGCCTATCATTGATAAAACTTGCCGCTTCACGATAGTACTGCTCCTGGTCAGCATCCACCGTGATAGAGATATCAAGATCGTAAATATGTAGATTTATGCGTTGCTTCTCTTTTACTACTTCTGCCATAACAAACTGCGTCTTAGTCTATTTCTAATTCTCACTCAGTAGCGTTATGCACTGGTTTACATCTCTGACAAGCTTAGATATACGGTTTTTTGCCGTCTCAAGGTCACCATCTGTCACCTCAATCATCTTTGCCATCTTCAATGCTTTATATTCTTTTTCCCACTCAGACACGCTCTTCTTGAGCTCGGCAATTTCCTTGTCGCGCTCATCCAACATAGCATAGAGCTCACTATTCTCCTTGCGGACTTCCTGATACTTTAGTATCATCTGTCGCACCCTGGTGGTAAATGTGGTTAGAGTTGTATCTTTTGCGGTCATTATTCACAACGAATTTCGTGCAAAGATAGTGAAAATCATTTGTTTCACCAAAGATTTCACGAATAATTTGCACTTATTTTTTTGCATCTCACCTTATTCTCCATTCTGGAAGACTAAAGGTGTGGCACGTCGTACTATCCCTGTTCTGCTGGCTGCTTCTCCTTCTTGGCAAGCATCACCACCTGATATACGAAGTCTGTCACCCACTGCTGAGAGAAATTCAGACGAGCATTGTACTTACGAACTGAAGCCACCGCCTTGAGAGTAGCAGGATCAGAGAAATTATTACTTGTAAATACCTCGCCTACAGTCTTTTCCGTTGCAGTACGGATGACGCTCTTAAAGAAAGAAGGAATGCGGAGCTTGAACTTCATAAGATTGCCCATCAGCATCATCATGTCCTGAGAGAATCCCTGAAACTGAAGGAGATAAGGCTGCACATCCTGCAGTTTGCGACAGTTCTTACCTACACTTTTGTCAATTTCCTTGAAGAAAGCATCGTCGTGGCCATACATTTCCTTAAGCATCTTGCGGCATCTTGACTTTTCGCCCACGCCGAGCTTATTGTGCTCAGTTGGCACTTTGAATGTGGTTTTGAATACACGCAAGTCAGGGAGCATACCGATATTTGTAATGCCTACCTGCGCTGCTATGGCAGCTTGGAAATATACTCTGATGAGAGTCATATAGTCTTGCATTCCACCGACTGTTTCGACGGTTTCATTTTTTCCGAAAATCTTAGATAAAAATCCCATATTTTATATTGCAAATGTAAAATCGTCCACAAAGGTAATCTAAAAAAATGAAAAAAGACAACAAAATTGAAAGTTTTTTATCTAAAACGCTTTTTTCTAAAAAATAAGTATTATCTTTGCCAAATAATAAAGTCTGAACTGTAAACAGAAAGAAGAAAACTACTGCAAGGACGAAAGCCGCAAACTATAAAAACCTATATAAGATATGCTCAGAGCCAAAGGTCATAGATTGACAAAAATACTCATAATGTTGACTGACGTAGTTACAGCCAACCTTGTCTTTATGGGATTTCGTATTTTTTACAATACGCACATGCCACAAAGCCTGTATTATGGCACGAAATCGGCTATGGTAATCCTCTCGCTCAGCGTATTTATCACCACATTGGTATTGCCTCCGATACTGTATTTCCGCAAGATTAGAATCGAGCAAATCTTAAAACGCAACATCAGGTACGTCATCACATTCGTTTGTTGTTTCATCATCACATGCCGACTTATGACTAAAAGTGGACAATACATCCATTTCGGAGTGTTGCTC
>URJQ01000171.1 GCA_900548195.1 uncultured Prevotella sp. | reverse complement strand
AAGGGCGCTAATGTGGCTGGCTTTATGAAGGTTGCTAAGGCTATGATGGCTCAGGGCATTGTCTAAATAATTATTTTGGCAACAATATACAATTAGTCACAACAACGACTAAAGAAAACGAAGGAGAGCATTGATTGCTCTCCTTTTTTTGTTCCAATCTCCGCCAAGCGGGAATAAAAACTTTTTGGGGGATTCGATTCATTACCATGGAAATGCGTTGTCTTGCCGTTTCGTTGTTTGTAGAACTCGCTTGAACTTTGACCTTCTACCAAACAACATTCTTAAGGTACTGTCTTCCAGACAGCCCTCCCAATCATTTCCATAACCCCGAGACTGCGTCCCGGGTTACTCTCGCTATGCTCGGTACTGTCTTCCAGACAGACAACCAAACAACTAAACAACCAAACAACTAAATAACAAAACAACAAAACACCGACTCACTTATGATTGACAATAATCAAAAAGCAACGATTAAATTTCTCATAGTCAATATTTTTTAGTAACTTTGCACCTAAATTTGAAATAATCGATTATAGTAAGAAATGATAACAGTTACCAATCTCGCCATTCAGTTTGGCAAGCGCGTCCTTTACAAGGACGTAAATCTTAAATTTACAGCAGGAAACATTTATGGAGTGATAGGTGCTAATGGAGCCGGAAAGTCAACCCTTCTCCGCGCCATCAGCGGTGACCTTGAGCCTAATAAGGGAACAATCGAAATGGGACCTGGAGAACGCCTCTCCGTACTTGAGCAGGACCACTTCAAATATGATAACTATACCGTCATAAATACGGTACTTATGGGCCACAAGCCACTTTGGGATAATATGCAGGAGCGCGATGCCCTCTATTCCAAGAGCGAAATGACAGAGGCTGACGGAAATCGTGCGGCAGAACTTGAAGAGGCGTTCGCTGAGATGGATGGCTGGAATGCTGAGAGCGATGCTGCGCAGCTGCTTTCTGGTCTGGGCATCAAGGAGGACAGTCACTACAAGATGATGTCAGAGCTCTCTAACAATGAGAAGGTGCGTGTAATGATGGCAAAAGCCCTCTTTGGCAATCCTGACAACCTCCTCCTTGACGAGCCTACCAATGACCTTGACCTTGACACTGTAGGATGGTTGGAAGAATACCTTTCAAACGTCGAGCAGACAGTACTCGTTGTTTCTCACGACCGTCACTTCCTTGACTCTGTTTCCACAATGACAGTGGACATCGATTTCGGTAAGGTGACTCTCTTTGCCGGAAACTATTCATTCTGGTATCAGTCTTCACAGCTCGCCCTCAAACAAGCACAGAATCAAAAGGCTAAGGCGGAAGAGAAACGCAAAGAGCTCGAAGAATTTATCAGACGCTTCTCTGCCAATGTCGCAAAGTCCAAGCAGACCACATCACGAAAGAAGATGCTTGAGAAACTTAATGTCGAAGAGATTACACCTTCCACACGTAAGTATCCTGGAATCATCTTCACTATGGATCGTGAGCCAGGCAACCAGATCCTTGAAGTGGAGAACCTCAAAGCTGTCGATGCTGATGGAACTGTGCTTTTCGACAATGTAAGCTTCAATATCGAGAAAGGTCAAAAGACCGTCTTCTTGTCTCACAATCCAAAGGCAATGACGGCACTCTTCGAGATAATCAACGGTAATCGCGAGGCTGATGGCGGCACCTACAAGTGGGGCATCACTATTACTACCGCTTACCTGCCACTCGACAATACAAAGTACTTTGAGTCAGACCTCAACCTCGTGGATTGGCTCTCACAGTATGGCACCGGCAACGAAGTGGCAATGAAGGGATTCCTTGGACGTATGCTCTTCAAGCAGGAAGAAGTAGAGAAGAAAGTAAACGTGCTCTCTGGAGGCGAGAAAATGCGTTGTATGATTGCGCGTATGCAGCTCAAGAATGCCAACTGCCTTATTCTCGACACCCCAACAAACCATCTCGACCTTGAGTCTATTCAGGCATTCAACAATAACCTTGTAGGCTTCAAGGGCAATATCCTCTTCTCTTCCCATGACCATGAGTTTATCAATACCGTAGCCAACCGCATCATCGAGTTGACTCCAAAGGGCACCATCGACAAGCTCATGACCTATGATGACTACATCTATGATGAAGCTATCAAGGAGCAGAAAGCAAGTATGTATGAGTAATTGAAGTTTTGCAAGTAGCATGTGTCAGCCAAAGGCGAGTGAGCACATCAGCAAAATCAGCCAGACAACGCGAGTTGCCTGGCTGAATTTTTGTTTAGTTGTTTGGTTGTTTAGTTGTTTGGTTGTTTAGTTTGACTATTACGAAACCACCAGACAACGAAACCACCAGACAACATAACAAACAGAGCACCGATGATGAGGTACATCCACGGAGGGACTTTATGCAGGGTGTGGGTCTCGACGACTCGGACGGGATAGGGCACGGAGTCAGAACGAGCGGTATGGATAGTGTCTCGGATTACCTTGTATCGGTATTCTGTCTTGTGGTCTGTGAGCAGAATGGTGTCGTGTCGGAGGTCTTGCTTTACGAAGCGGTCGATATAGACGCTATCGTAATGCCAGAGGGCAGTCTGGACGGTGTCGTGGAAAACTTTCTCCACTGTCGCCACTTGCGATGAACGGCAAGAAGCCAGAGCAAGCAGAGTAATTGCCAGAATAGCCAGACCAACAGGCATAAGCAGAGCAGTGATAAGAGGATTGCGTTCATGCATCAGTAGGAATTTTTGATTTATACTTAGCGTCGATTCCGAAGAGTGCTCCGGCGAATGTCAGAATTTCACCGAAAGCCGTGAGAACTGACGCATCTATAATGCCTACTGGCGGTGCGAAGAATCCCATCGTTATCAGTATCACTCCGAACATGACGAGCAGCGTAGCCAGTAGGATCTGTCGCATAGGACTTTATACTCCCTCTTCTACCTTCTCCTGAGTTCCGGTATTCTCCCCAGGCTTCTTGGTATCCACCTTAGTAGGGTCGTACTTCTGCAGAGTAGCTCCCTGGAGGAAGGTGCGCTCTACCTTATTGGTTGCCTGACTCTTCTTACCCGAACTGATGAAGTTTACTCGCAGACCGCTGACATTGCGGGAGATGGAGAAGTTCTCGGGCTTGTC
>URJQ01000170.1 GCA_900548195.1 uncultured Prevotella sp. | reverse complement strand
TTGTTGAATTTTAACACAAAAAAGCCGGTAGTCCAATAAGTATTTTGTACCTTTACAGATAAAAATCAAACAGTTACAAAAATACAAATTATGACTACCGGTTACAAACCGGTTACTGAATTTTTCAAAAAAAGCAAAAATATTTCCTGACTTCGACAATTAGTCATTGACAAAAAACATTAGCATTGATTTTGAGCGAGTTAGCAAAAAAACATGTTGAAAATGGGTGACGCAAACGGATTTTTTAGTACCTTTGCACCATGTTTGTGCATAAGAAGAAGCACCGTAGCGGTCGCACCAGTGTGGTCGTGGTGGATAAGAGTCACGGCAAGTTCCGTGAGATAAAAAACTTCGGAGTGGCAAGTAGCGAATCCGAGATAGCGGATTTATGCCGTCAAGCCAGCGAGTGGCTTCGCCGTTATGATGGCCAGCTTGAAATGGATTTCATTGACGAGAGCGAAAAGCAGCAAGAGGAAGAAGAGACTGACCGCGTTTTGTCGAATATTGACTCTTTGTTGATCAACGGGCATCGGCACATACTTGATCAGGTTTACAATAGCATTGGCTTCAACCAAATAGATGACGAGATTCTTCGCCATCTCGTTATAGCACGTATCAGCCAACCCATGAGCAAGCGTGCCACTGTGGAGTACCTGAAGTCTTACTTCGATGAGGATATCGAACTCCACAACATCTACCGTTACATGGACAAACTCTACAACACTCGGCGCGAGGAAGTGCAGAAGATCAGCGTAGAGCACACGAAACGTATCCTGGGAGGCAACGTGGGGCTGCTGTTCTATGACGTAACTACATTATACTTTGAGACAGCCCGGAAGGATATTCTGCGCGACAATGGATTCTCCAAGGACGGCAAGACGGCTGAGTCGCAGATTGTCCTTGGATTACTCGTGAGCAGAGATGGTTACCCTCTTTCCTACTGCGTATTCAACGGCAAGCAGTATGAAGGTTACACCATGATTCCCATCATAGACGACTTCATACAGCGTTTCTCGCTTGATGATTTCGTTGTAGTTGCAGATGCCGGTTTGATGAGCAAGCGCAACGTACAGCAGCTTGCAGATGCCGGCTACAAGTACATTATCGGTGCCCGTATCCATACAGAAAGCGAAGCGACAAAGAAGTGGATTCTCAAACAGGAGAAGGTTAACGGCAAGTATTATCAACGAAAATATGGCGATAAAGCCCGACTCATCCTCGGCTATTCATCAGACCGGGCTAAGAAAGATGCACATAACCGCGAAGAGGGCGTTGCACGATTGCGTAAGTCCTATGCAAGCGGCAAGATAACAAAGTCACAAGTAAACAAGCGTGGATACAACAAGTTTCTTGAGATAAGCAAGGATGTGGAAGTCATCATCAGCGAAGAGAAGATTGCAGAGGCTGCCGCATGGGATGGGCTGAAAGGGTATATCACGAACACAGATCTGAAACCAGCAGAAGTCGTAGAGCAATACCATGGACTTTGGGTCGTGGAACGAGCTTTCCGTATTACAAAGGGCAATCTTGAAGCGAGACCCATATTCCATTTTACAGAGAAACGCATAGAAGCCCACATATGCATCTGCTTCATGGCATACAAGGTTTACAAAGAACTGGAGCGCATCATCAAGATAGCAAAAATCAAGAGGAGCGTAGATTCCGTTTTGAAGATTGCAAAGACCATAGTGACGATAAGAAGAGTAAGGCTACCAAAGAGTGGAGCTACCAAACAGCAAGTAATGCTGCTTACTCCCGAACATCACGTGATTGAACCACTTTTCGACATAAACACGCTAATCACAAAATCGTAACCACCTAAAAATCAAGGCTCGTGTACATGCGCGTACGAGAAGGGTGACGCATTGTCGAAGTCAGGAAATATAATGGGTACTTTTGTATAGATTTAACCTATCAACATTAGTGTAGAACTGCAAATGCAAGAACAGCCACGTAAATTGTGGAAACTATATTGTTACAAAAGAAAAATAATCAATGAAAAAGTATTTATTGGTTCATGCTTTTCTATTACAGTTCGGAGCATCAACTGTGCATGGACAGACAAACTTGTCTGACATGGCGATTGCATCTTCCGATAGTTTGCAGAAAAGCAGGATCCGTTATTTCTCCCCAGGCAAAGGTGGAGAAGACAGAGTGTGGGACTTCTCAAAGAAACTTTCTTCAAAGGAGTCTTTCCAAGTGATGTTCATGAAGGACAGCACAGGTGTGCTATCTGTCATTGAACCAGGCAAGATCAGCTACTATCATTCAACCCCAGATTCCCTCATTCTCATTGGAAGTGAGTCTCCATTGGAGAAACGAGAGTATGTCAGGAAGAAGATGTCAAAGTGCTTCCCTCTTGAGTTCGGAGACTCCGTCAGCAGGAGATACAGATGTGAAGGTGTGTACTGTGGTAACCATCCGTTCCGTGAGGTTGGAACAACAACAGTGAAGACTGATGCCAGTGGCTCTATTGTTTTGGCAGAGAATGACACCGTGTGGAATGTGCGAAGAGTGCATACTATCGACACCTATTCTATTTGTATGGACATCACTGTAGCTGCCCTTGACACCGCTGAACTTACTCAGGTTATTGACGAGCGTTACGAGTGGTATCTACCAGAGTCACAGTACCCAATCATAGAAGATGTGACCAGTACCACATATCTTAACATGGACGCAATCGGTACCACAAGATATGCCTATTGTAATCTTCCAGAGGATAAGGTGGCATACTACATCACTCCTGAAGAAGAGAATACAACGGATGAAATTGACAATTCTTTCGATGAGGAGATAACAGAGCCTGATATTATCCACTATGATATAGAGACCAAAGGCGGTATTGTCAACATTGTCTATGACCTTGATGCTGATGCCACTATCGGCACTATCGTTGCCAGTCACATGGGTATGACCTACAGACACAAGGAGTGGACACAGAAAGCTGGACAAGGATATTCTGCACAGATAGATTGTAACGGATTACGAAAAGGAACGTATATCCTCTATATTAACGTTAACGGAAAAGTTTATAGCGAGAAAATTACATTATGAGGTTTGAAAATAGAATGAACAAAATATTATTACTGACTGAAGTTTCCCACCCCCAAATAATGGGGTAAAAATAACAGTTTCTCAATAAAA
>URJQ01000169.1 GCA_900548195.1 uncultured Prevotella sp. | reverse complement strand
ATACGTCAGTGGTATCGACAAACAACTTCTCGAGGGGGATAAGAGGGGGTCTTCTATGTCTTTCATTTTTAAAAACGATGAATTACGAACAAAAAAAGTCCCGCTGGGCGTTGCCATACGTCATTTTCATGACTATCTTCGTGGTGCTGCCGCTGGTACTCGTCATATATTACGCTTTTATTGACGAAAATGGACACTTCACTCTGAGAAACTTTGAGAAGTTTTTTCTGCAGACCGAGTCGGTCAATACTCTCGTCTATTCCATTGGCATAGCTATGCTTACCACGCTTATCACCCTCGTCATCTCTTATCCTGCCGCCCTCTTCATGGCAAGCAAGGACTTTAAGACGCCGAGAGTGATGGCTGTATTGTTTATCCTCCCGATGTGGATAAATATGCTTCTGCGCACTCTTGCCACCGTGGCGCTGTTTGATTTCTTTGCTTTACCGCTCAATGAGACGGCATTGCTGTTCGGACTTGTATATAATTTTCTTCCATTTATGCTGTTTCCTATCTACAACACGCTGCAGAAGATGGACCGCAGCCTTATCGAAGCAGCACAGGACCTCGGCGCTAACCAGTGGCAAGTGCTTCGCGACGTGGTGCTGCCGCTGTCCATGCCTGGCGTTTACTCTGGCATAGTGATGGTGTTCTTGCCTACGGTCAGCACCTTCGCTGTGGCTGAATTGCTGACGATGAATAATATCAAGCTCTTCGGTACTACGATTCAGGAGAACATCAATTCTGGCGTAATGCTCAATTATGGTGCGGCTCTGTCGCTCATATTGCTCATATTGATATGCGCTACAAGTTTCTTCGGAGATAAAGAGGAAAAGGAAGGAGGCAAAGCATGATCAGACTAAGACAAACGAAATGGAAGCAGATAGCGGCTAATCTCTACCTCTATCTCGTGCTCGTGTTTCTCTATGCGCCGATAGCTGTCATTATCATCTATAGTTTTACGGAGTCGAAAGTGCTGGGCAACTGGACCGGATTCTCCACTGGACTCTATCAGAATCTCTTCTCCGGGCATTCCCAGGGCGCCACTACTCTGTATTCTGCACTCATCAATACGGTCATAATAGCTGTCATTTCAGCCACTGCCGCCACGATTATGGGCACTGTAGCGGCTATAGGAATCCACAATATGCGAGGAGCAAAGCGTCGGGCTGTGACGTTTCTCAATGATATTCCGATGGTCAATCCTGACATCATCACTGGTATTTCCATCTTCCTGCTCTTCGTATTCCTTGGTATAAGCAGGGGAATGTTCACCGTCATCTGTGCTCATATCGCCTTTTGCACGCCTTATGTGGTGCTCTCTGTCATGCCGCGACTGACTAAGATGAATCCTAATATCTACGAGGCGGCTCTCGATCTCGGTGCTACTCCTATGCAGGCACTGCGTAAGGTGATGGTTCCGGAGCTGTTGCCAGGCATGATAAGTGGCTTTATCCTCTCCCTCACCATGTCTATCGACGACTTTGCCGTGACATTCTTCACCAAAGGCAGCGACGGACTTGAGACTCTCTCCACCTACATCTACTCTGATGCCAGGAAGGGCGGACTGACTCCAGAGCTGCGTCCTCTCTCCGCCTTGATCTTCATCACCATCCTGCTGTTGCTGATAGTGGTGAATATCCGTGCCAACAGGAAAGCTCCAAAGCCTCGATTTAAGAATAATAGATAGCCCCTGTGTCCGTCGCATCACCGACGGATAATAACAATACACCGAATGAAAAAACTAATAATATTGATATGCCTGACCCTCTCTATAGCTGCTAATGCGATAGAGAGAGACGAGATACTGAAAGTATATAACTGGGCAGACTATATAGATGAGGAACTGATACCTGAGTTTGAGAAATGGTATCATGCACAGACTGGAAAGTATATCCACGTCAGTTACTCCACATTCGACATCAATGAGTCTATGCTCACTGAGATAGAAGTGGGCCATGAGGACTACGACGTGGTATGTCCATCGGAATATATCATCGAGAGAATGCTCCGAAAGGGACTTCTACAGCCCATCAACAAGCGATTGGTGCAATCTACAGGCACACCGATGTGGTATGACAATGTGGCTCCTTTTGCCGTGGAGAAATTCCAACAGATGGCTCCTAAAGACCAGCCTGGACTCAGAGTGAGCGACTATACCGTGGGATATATGTGGGGAACCACCGGCTTTATGTATAATAAGAAATACCTCAAAGCCTCTGACCTGCAGTCGTGGATGGCGCTCTTCAACCCTCGCTACATAGGAAAAATCCTCATGAAAGATGCTTTCCGCGACGTATATTCCTGCCTCATATGCTTTGCCCGCTATGATGACATCAAGAAGAAGCGCGTCACTCGCGATGAACTCGTGGAGAATATCACGGATGAAAACATAGCTCTCGTGGAGAATCTCCTCAAGCGTGCCAAGCCTAACATCTTCGGATGGGAGGTGGACTTCGGTAAAGAGACGATGACCAAAGGCAAGGCTTGGGCTAACCTCACATGGAGCGGTGACGCTGCCTGGGCTATGGAAGAAGCCAAGGCAGCGGGCGTGGACCTGGGCTACGTAGTGCCAAAGGAAGGCAGCAACGTATGGTTTGACGGATGGGTGATACCTAAATATGCCAAGAATCCTGACGCAGCGTCTTATTTCATCGACTTCATGTGTAAGTCGGAGAATGCCATACGCAATATGGAAGCCATCGGTTACGTCTCTGTGATAGGCACTCCAGAAGTGCTGAAAGGCATGATAGAGCAATATAAGGAGCAGAATGCCGGCAGTCGCGACACCATTCCATGCCTCGATGCCAGTTATATGTTTGGTGAAAAAGCCACACACGTGCCTCTCAATCCTGTCTATTATCCTGACAAGTCTGTCATAGAGCGCTGCGCCTTGATGCACGATTGCGCAGACAAGACAGAGGCAATGGTGGAGATGTGGAGCCGTGTGAAGGGTGATTCGCTCAATGTTCGCATGATAATCATCATCACCACAGTGCTTGCCGCCATCCTTATCACCGTCCTTTCACGCCGCTATCGCCGCCGCAAACACTTGTTGCGCCGCCGTCATAGGTTGAAGAAGTTGAGGTAAACAGCCCTCCCCTACCCCTCCCTGGAGGAGAAAAGGGAAAAGGGAAGAGTGAAAAATCGCGCTGACGCGGTTGGGGGAACTAACTAACGTCAGCCGGTAACGCGGCATCAGTAATAAAATATCA
>URJQ01000168.1 GCA_900548195.1 uncultured Prevotella sp. | reverse complement strand
AATAGCCCCTCAGTCCCCACTGCCGTGGGGAAGTGTAAAATATCAATGATTGATTATGTCGTTTAGTGGTTTTGTTGTTTAGTGGTTTTGTTGAATGTATTAACATGATAAACGACTAAACAACTAAACGACTAAACAACTAAACAACCAGCCAACTACTTGGTATTTATCACGATAGTCTCCTTAATCTCTGGGATATTGACCAACTTTCTGCCCTTCTTCTGCTTAGAAGCAGGGCGTGTGACTGTGACATTCATCTTGCCGGCTCTGTCAGTGCTCTGCACTGTCAGCACGAGCATACCGTGGAAGAGGCGCATCTTTGGCTCTGTGAATGACTCCAAAGAGGTGGCGTCACCATTGCATATTGCCTTGAATCTTCCATCTCCTTCCACTGTGACGAGAAGCTCATCGTCAGCGTCTGGACAGAGATTGCCGTCCTTATCCGTCATTTTCACGGTGATATAGCATAGATCTTCTCCGTCAGCAGCGAGGGTCTTTACGTCTGGCGACATATCAAGGCGCGCAGCTTCACCGGCAGTGCGGATAACCTTCTCCATAGCAGGTTTGCCTTCTTTATCGTATGCCACAACCTTCAGTTCGCCTGGTTCATACTTGGTATTCATCCAGCGGAGGCGGTAGCGGTCCATGTTAGGCGCATGGCTGGTGTCGCAATTAGCGTCCCAACGGTCGCTGTTAGGATTTCTTGCCTCAGTTCCCGTATTCTGCTTGCCGTCAGCACCGCGGCTGATGTCATGGTTTTTCTTTATTCTTCCCTGACTCTTACCATTGATGAAGAGTTCTGCCTCGTCGTAATCGGAGAACACCTGAACCGGTACATTCTTTCCTATCATGCTCTTGCCCCATGACCAATGCGGAGCGATATGTAGGGTATGGTCTTTCTTATTCCATACAGAGCGATAGAGATAGTATCTGTCCTTAGGGAGTCCGGCAAGGTCGCAGATGCCGAAATATGAGGAACGGCTTGGCCAATAGCCGTCATAAGGAGTCGGTTCGCCGAGATAGTCAATGCCGGTCCATACGAATTGTCCGATAGTCCAAGGATAATCATCCATGAGTTCGAAGTCCACGTCTGGCAGATTGCTCCAAGGACACCACTCATTCTCATAGCTGGAGCATTGTCCATCGGCATAGACGCCGTGGTTTGTAGTCTTGTAAGGCAATTTATATACACCTCTTGAGCTTACAGTGGAAGCTGTTTCGCTGCCGAGGATAAACTTCTGGCGTGTCGTCTCGTAAGCTTTCACATACTTGTGAGTGCGATAGTTGAGTCCCACCACATCCATTGCGTCAGCCACTCCGCTTGCCAGAGCGCCATCCACGCGGTCAAGTCCCTGAGTGACAGGGCGTGAAGGGTCGAGGCGATGACAGAGGTCCTGCAACTTCTTGCTCCATGCCACGCCTTTCTTCTTGTCTGCCTGCTCAGGAATCTCATTGCCTATACTCCACATGATGATGGAAGGATGATTGCGATGATGCAAGAGAAGGTTGGTGATATCCTTTTCTGCCCATTCATTAAAGAAGCGAGCATATCCGTTCTTGCATTTAGGATACTGCCACATATCAAAACTTTCTGCCATCACCATCATACCCATAGAGTCGCATACCTGCATCTGCATCTCTGAAGGCATATTGTGGGCAGTGCGGATAGCGTCACATCCCATGTCTTTCATCAGCCTTATCTGGCGTATGAGTGCTGCTTTGTTGACGGCAGCGCCGAGAGGTCCGAGGTCATGATGCAAGCAGACGCCTTGCAGTTTGCGGCTTACTCCATTGAGCTTGAAGCCACCGTCCTTGCTCACTTCTATGGTACGAATGCCGAAAGGAGTGATTACTTCGTCTATGAGCTTGTGATTGCGGTACAATCTGGTGCGCACCTTATATAGATAAGGTGTCTCTGGCGACCATAGCGTAGGGTTTGTCACAGTGATAGTGGTCTTGATATGTCCGTCAGCCGGCACGTCGAAGTGGCTTCCTGCCTCAAAGAAGTCTTTGTCATTCACTACGTCGATGACGCAAGCGAGTCCTTCGAAAGCATTGTCAGAAGTGTTTGCGAGGGTCTGACCATTGCTTCCAGCGAGGAGAGTGCTTGCAGTGCCGCCCACGAGCTGCGTCTCAAAGTCTATAGTAGCCTGTGGCTTTGTGCGTCCGAAGTTATCCACGCCCTTGATAAATGCTGTGGTGCGTATGCTTGTAGCCCAAGGGTCGATAGCCACTTTACCAGTAAGGATGAGTTTTACAGGGCGATAGATACCGGCACCGGGATACCATCTGGAACTTTCCTCCATGTTTTCGAGGTCCACTTCCACCGTGTTCTTTCCCACCTTCACGAGGTCTGTGACGTCCATTCTGAAAGCATTATAGCCGTAAGCCCAGTAACCTGCTTTCTTTCCATTAACATAGACGGTAGGCTGTGACATTGCACCGTCAAATTCCAGTATGGCTCTGCTCTCGTCAGGACGGAAGTCTTTAGCACTGATGTCGATGGTGGTACGATAATGTCCCTTTCCTATCCACGGCAGTGCGCCTGATCTTCCCGTCTTTTCGGAAGCCTTTTTCTCTCCGTTTTGCTCGATAGCGACCATCTGCAAGTCCCATTTCTTGTCGAACGGACCGCTGATAGCCCAGTCGTGAGGCACGTTGACGGTCTCCCACGCCTGTTTGTCTTTAGAGAAATCCCATGTCTTGAGGTTCATTTCCTTGCGGTCCTGTGCCATTCCAGCCGTAGCTAAAGCAAGTAGGGCGCAAGTCATTTTAAGTCTGTAGTTCATATTGTCCTTAGTTAGTTTAGTTCCTATTTTGGCACAAAAATAACTATTTTTCTTGAAATGACGAAATAAATGTGGAGATTTCTTAAAATGAAAAATGAAGAATGAAGAATGGGAGTTACGTTTTCTTTTAGTGAAAAGTCGGTTATAGGTTGTTGGTTGTTGGTTATTGGTTGTTGGTTGTAGGTTATTGGTTATAATGCATAATTTATAATGTATAATTCATGGCAATGTAATATCATAGCTTTTACCTCCTAATAACTATGCTTTTACCTCCTAATAACTATGCTTTTACAATGCAATATCTATGCTTTTACAAAAGCACACATCAACCTCTATGGAGGGAGCTTCCTGTAGTAAGTTGTGATATGAAATGACTTAAATTTAACATCTATTCACAACTTTTGTAACTACTCAGGTAGGTTTGTCGTACTCCCCCATGCACGACTTCCCTCGT
>URJQ01000167.1 GCA_900548195.1 uncultured Prevotella sp. | reverse complement strand
TTGTACTACTACTTTCTGTTTTATGTAAATCTTTTCAAAGAACTCTTTCTTCTTGCCCTGAGCAACCTCGTTTGTGAGGTGTTTCTCAAAAGCGAGTGCAAAGGTACTGCTTTTTCTGGAACTACCAAAATTTTTCCGAACTTTTTTATCATTTTTGTGCCATTTTCTTTACATGCTTGACATATATCATCTAAAAAGCATCAGGATGGGCTAAAATAGGCTAAAAAGTGGCAAAAGGATAGTTATCACCTTTCAATTCGTAAGCAAAACTATACATTTTGCTACTTTTTCAGGCTTTTCATACGACATAATGCAGATGTAAACTTATAGTTTTACACCTGCATTATTATGTTTATTCCTATTATAATTACATTATGTCAAAAATAGACATTAAAGGAGTTCTGGAAGCTGGAAAAGCTTGATACCATTAGAACCTTTAATCAATATATAGAGATTTTCGAGAGGATGCTCTGCAATTTCTGCCTTTACCTCGTCCACATTATGGAATTTTCTGAAGTTGCAGTTGGTCTTTGCAAACTCACTACCCACGAGCCATACATTATTTATATTAGATTCCTTGAGGAAATCCACCACTTTCTGATGCTCTTCATCACTGACGTCACCGAGTTCGCGCATATCTCCGAGTATAGCCATCTTTGGTTCCACCTTCATATCGCGAAAGTTTACGAGTGCGGCATTCATGCTTGTAGGGTTAGCATTGTATGTGTCAACGATGAGTTTGTTTGACTTCGTGATGGTAAGTTGTGATCGGTTATTGCTTGGAATATAATTTGAGAGGGCATCATCCACCTGCTCTTCGGTCACTCCGAAGTAAAGTCCGATGGTCGCAGCAGCCAACATATTATATATATTATAAGAACCGATAAGATGAGTAGAAACAGAGTGGACGGCATTATCGCCATTCTGATTGCGCCATGAGAAATTCAGGAAAGGATTGCATTCATTGACCTCTCCGACAACAGCATATTCAGGAGATTTCTCCGTACCATATATAATAAGGTGTAAATCGTGGGATATATCCATGAGATATTTGTTGTCTCCATGGATAAACACCTTAGGTTTCTTTTCATCATCAGAGATAAGCGCAGACTTCTCACGCAGGAAGTCATACAATTCTCCCTTAGTACGTATCACTCCCTCAAAAGAGCCGAAGCCTTCGAGGTGAGCTTTGCCCACATTAGTGATGATACCATAGTCTGGTTCCACAATGTTTACGAGCGTTTTGATTTCTCCTGGATGGTTTGCCCCCATCTCCACGACAGCGATATCATGCTCTTTAGTCAGTCGAAGCAATGTCTTTGGCACACCAATGTGATTATTGAAGTTACCTTGAGTATAGAGAACATTGTATTTTTTTGACAATACAGCAGAGATAAGTTCCTTCGTAGTGGTCTTTCCATTAGTGCCAGTGACTCCGATGATAGGCGTTCCGAGCACCTTGCGGTGATGGTTAGCCAACTGTTGCAGAGTGGTAAGGACATCATCTACGAGGATGAAACGATTATCCTTAGCATACTCTTGCTCATCAATGACAGCGTAAGAGCATCCTGCTTCGAGTGCTTTTTCTGCATAAGCATTACCATCAAATGCCTCACCTTTGAGCGCAAAGAAGATACTATCCTTAGGACAGTCGCGACTGTCAGTGGTAATCACGGGATGTGATTGGAAGATTTGGTATAAGGTTTCGATATTCATTATTGTTTTTCTATAAGTATTTTATATATTAGTATCCAGGGCTACGAGGAATGATGGTGATGGTGATGTTTTGCTTTTTACAAAAACGACCTTGAAAAAGGTGACAAATCCCTTTGGAAAGGGCAAACAGAAAGAGAGTTATTACGGTCTGATCTGCCCGTCACCATCTATCAACCACTTGTATGTAGTGATTTCTTCAAGTGCCATCGGGCCACGAGGTCCCAGTTTTTGAGTAGAGATTCCTATCTCCGCTCCAAGTCCGAATTGTGCTCCATCGGTGAAACTTGTCGGTGCATTTACATATACGCAGGCAGCATCCACCATAGTCTGGAATGTGCGGGCAGCCTCCTTATCCTCCGTAATGATGCACTCACTATGTCCCGAACCATATTTTGCAATATGACTGATAGCCTCTTCGAGGGAATCCACTATCTTGATGGAGAGGTCATACGACATCCACTCCGTGCCATAATTATCGTAATGGAAGGTCACCTTATCCTTCATTGGAGCGAGCAAAGCATCAAGTTCGGCAGCTCTATCCTTATGAACGAGAAGACAATCGAGAGCATTACAAACGGAGACACGTCGCGTTTTGGCATTATTGATGATGCGTTTTCCCTTCTCCAAGTCGCCTTCCTTATCAAAATAAGCATGCACGACACCAGCTCCAGTCTCAATGACAGGGACTTTGGCATTATCTCTTACAAAGTCAATAAGCCTACGACCGCCACGAGGAATACATACATCGACATAGCCTACAGCATTAAGCATCTCTGCTGTAGCCTCATGAGTAGCAGGCAGAAGGGCAACAACATTAGGGTCAACATCAAAATCTCGCAATATTCCATGAATGAGAGAGACGATAGCCCTATTGGAATCATCAGCATCACGACCACCTTTCAGCACGCAGGCATTTCCACTCTTGAAGCAAAGTGAGAACACATCGAAAGCCACATTAGGGCGTGCTTCGAAGACCATTCCTATGACACCAAACGGCACTGAGACCCTACGAAGATGGAGTCCATTGTCCAATACCTTGTCTTTCAGCACCTTTCCGAGCGGAGACGGCAACGCTGCCACATGACGCATATCGGATGCTATGCCGCAAAGACGGTCATGAGTGAGCTGGAGACGGTCATACAGAGGATTGGATTTCTCCATCCTGGAAAGGTCTTTAGCATTGGCTTCAAGCAGTATAGCCTCGTTATCACCTATAGCATCAGCCACGGCAAGGAGTATTTCATCACGACGATTGTCAGGGATGAGTGTCAAAGAACGGCTTGCGCACTTTACTTGTTCAAATATAGGGTTTATCATTTTGGTGTAGGTGGTCAGAATTGTTGTCTTATAAAGCAGGAATAAGTAGGATTATATTTCAAATTTCACTTAACTACTTAGGAATAAACTCAGTATGAATGGTCTCATCCGGTTTCTCCACCAGGAGCCTTAATATGTCAGAACGGTTGCCATTGGCAATGATAACCTTGATACCAGCATCAGCAGTAAGCCTTGCAGTCTTGTATTTTGATTCCATTCCTCCACGTCCAGCAGAACTCATAGAAGGAAGTATATACTCTTCAAGGCTTTGATCCGGCGCAACCGAACGTATCACTTTCGAGTCGGGATTCGAAGGATTGCCAGTATAGATACCATCAATATTCGACAGGAGGATAAGCGTTTCAGCATTCAGCATCTGCGCTATGAGTCCTGAGAGCTCATCATTGTCGGTGAA
>URJQ01000166.1 GCA_900548195.1 uncultured Prevotella sp. | reverse complement strand
ATTCAGAATTGGAAGATACGCTTAAGATGATTTCCCAGTTGGATGAGATTGGTGTACCTTTCTGTATCATCTTCACAAAGGCAGACAAGCTCGGTCCGGTGAAGGCGAAATCGAATGCTGACAAATACATGAAGACCCTCCTTGATGTATGGGAAGAACTTCCTCCTTATTTCATTTCTTCATCAGAAAAGAAACAAGGACGTGAGGAAATCCTCGACTATATCGACATGATAATCAATGCTCCTGCCGTGGAAGAAGAGTAAATCTGGAGAAATCAAGAAACATACATCGCGTAATCTACTGTATATTAACGCTCTGACAGCAAACGAGCATCTGGGTAATACTCATGTAAGTTTGTCTTGTCAGCATCTTACATATTACATTCTTCACATTTCATTCTTCATTCAAATAAATGCAACCACTATTAGATATCCAGAACGTCAGCAAGAGATTTGGCGAGAGAGTGCTCTTTGAGGACATATCTTTCTCCATCGGAGAGGGTCAGCGCGTCGGTCTTATTGCGCAAAATGGAACAGGAAAAACGACACTTCTCTCCATGCTTACAGGCGATGAGAGTTGTGATTCCGGTGCTATCATCTACCGAAACGGGATAAAAGTGGGGTATCTCAGACAGGAACCAAAGTTTCCTGAAGGCGCTTCCGTACTCGAAGCTTGCTTCCACGGAGTGGATTTCGATGATGATGCCCAACTGAAAGCCAAGCAGATACTTACCCAACTCAGGATAAAAGACCTCAATCAGCCTATAGCTCAACTGAGTGGCGGACAGCAGAAAAGGGTCGCTTTGGCTCAGGCTCTGATTTCAAATCCTGACCTTCTCATCCTTGATGAGCCTACAAACCACCTCGACCTTGAGATGGTAGTCTGGCTCGAAGGCTTCCTCTCTCGTGGAAACCGCTCCCTCCTTATGGTCACTCACGACAGATATTTTCTTGATAATGTCTGTTCGGTCATCTTAGAGCTCGACAATAAGACCATCTATTCATACAAAGGCTCCTACTCCTACTATCTGGAGAAGCGCCAGCAGAGGATTGATGCCACACGTGCTAACATCGAGCACGCCAACAATCTCTATCGTCGCGAACTGGAATGGATGCGTCGTCAGCCTCAGGCACGTGGACATAAGGCTCGCTATCGTGAGGAAGCTTTCTACGAACTGGAGAAAGTTGCCAAGCAACGTATCGAAGAACGCCAAATCAGACTGAAGGCAAGCAACGTATATATCGGCTCCAAAATATTTGAATGCCAATACGTTTCAAAGGCTTTCCCTGCAAGAGACGATGCTTCTTCTGAAGGAAAAACCATACTGAAGGACTTCTATTACAACTTTGCCCGCTTTGAAAAGATGGGCATAGTGGGCAATAATGGCACTGGAAAATCCACTTTCCTCAAGCTTCTTCTTGGCATTGAGCCTGTGGACTCTGGCAAATTCGACATCGGAGAGACCGTAAAATTCGGATATTTCTCACAGGAAGGATTGCAATTTGATGAAAGTCAGAAGGTTATTGACGTCGTAAGGGACATAGCCGACTACATAGACCTCGGTCAGGGACGCCATCTGACAGCCTCACAGTTTCTCCAGCATTTCCTCTTTTCACCCGAACAGCAGTATAATTACGTCTATAAACTGTCGGGAGGCGAAAAGAGAAAGCTCTATCTCTGCACCGTATTGATGCGCAATCCTAATTTTCTCGTACTCGACGAGCCAACAAACGACCTTGACATCAAGACCTTACAGATTCTCGAAGAATATCTGCAAGACTTTCCTGGTTGTGTCATTGTGGTCAGCCACGACCGTTATTTCATGGATAAAGTGGTGGATCATCTGCTCGTCTTCAGAGGTGAAGGAGAGATAAAGGACTTCCCTGGCAATTACACACAGTATCGAGAATGGCAAAAACTGGAGGATAAAAAGTCTGCTGAACTGAAAGAAGCTGCACAGAAAGCCACAGCTTCGAGAAACGGCAACAACGCTCCTACTCCATCGCCTACTGGTAAAAGTCAGCGTGACCCTAACGCCGCTCCGCAGAAAAGAAAGATGACTTTCAAGGAAAAGCAGGAGTTTGCCCAACTGGAAAAGGACATTGAGGCACTGACAGCAGAGAAAGAGAGCATTGAGACAGCACTTAGTTCCAGCTCTGTCTCCGTAGAACAGATAACAGAAATGAGCAAGCGACTCCCTATACTCAACGAGGAACTCGACGAGAAGGAAATGCGCTGGCTGGAACTGTCAGAGATATAATATCGCAACGACTTGATAGGAGGGCTTTTACACTGCTCTCCTATCCTCATAATCATAACAAACTCAATTTTGACAACACACATTTCCACCGACATCCGCCAAGGATTCAGAGACGGTATTCCGATAGCTTTAGGATACTTTGCTGTAGCTTTTTCATTAGGTATCATAGCTCGTAAAGCCGACCTTTCCATGCTTACTGGCTTCGTAAGCAGTTTCTTCACGCGTGCCTCGGCAGGAGAATATGGAGTGTATTCATTGATTGCACTCGGCACTACTTACGCTGAAATATTAGGAATCAGTCTTATAGCCAACCTCAGATATCTGCTTATGAGCGCATCTCTCTCGCAGAAGTTTGCTGAAGACACATCATTATGGAAACGCATAATGGTGGCACTCTGCATCACTGACGAAGTCTTTGGCATTTCGATAGCCTATCCTGGCAAACTGGCTCCATCCTATACCTTCAGTGCGGCTTTTATCTCTACCCTCTTTTGGGCTTCTGGCACTGCATGTGGCATATTGGCAGGCGGAGCATTGCCGACAAATATCGTTGCAGCATTAAGCGTTGCGCTGTATGGTATGTTCATAGCCATCGTCATTCCACCTTCCAAGAAGGACCACAATGTGGGCTGGGCAGTGCTTGCAAGTTTCGTAGCAAGCGGACTATTCACTATAATGCCTTACGTAAGCCTTCTCAGTTCGGGAATGCGCACCATCCTCCTTACCATCATCATCTCTGCCATGGCAGCATGGCTGAAACCCATCAAGACCTCAGAAGCATGAACACCATCGCTTATATACTCCTCATGATACTCGTCACCAATGCCATACGCATTCTTCCGGTGACACTGATCCGCAAGCGAATAACCAATCCTTTTCTTTGCAGTTTTTTGTATTACGTACCTTATGTGACACTAAGCGTGATGACTTTTCCTGCTATTGTCACTGCCACTTCCAGTACTCTTGCTGGTTCTCTGGCGCTTGTATCCGGCATAGTGGCTGCATGGAAAGGCTGGGGACTATTCCCCGTGTCCGCTCTTTGCTGCATTGTCGTCTTCATAGTTGACACTCTTATGGCATAGAGATGTGACGGAAATTGTTCGATTTTTCCGTTCACGCAGAGTAGATAAAAAACAACCGTATAACATCTTGATATTCAAAGCATTGCAAAAGCATAGTTATTAGGCGGTAAAAGCATAGTTATTACGACGTAATATCTATGCTTTTACCGCCTAATATCTATGTTATTGCGATGTAAAAGCTTCA
>URJQ01000165.1 GCA_900548195.1 uncultured Prevotella sp. | reverse complement strand
GTCAGGCGGACTTACATTCGACATCGTGGTGCATGTAGCCACGGTGTTGAGCACATTGGTGGTGCTCTGGAAGGAAGTGGCATGGATTTTTACAGGTATGTTCCGTTGGGATGGCAAAATGAATGATGAGCAGAAATACGTGGTCAACATCCTTATCTCAATGATTCCTGTAGGAATAGTAGGTCTTTTCTTTAAGGATCAGATAGAGGCTCTCTTTGCTGGAGAGGTAATCAAGGTGGTAGGATGCTGCCTTCTCGTGACTGCAGCACTGCTCACTATGACACATTTCTATGTGCCAAAGGAGAAAGAGCACATCTCTCCGCTCCATGCTTTCATCATCGGAATAGCACAAGCCATAGCAGTATTGCCAGGACTCTCACGCTCAGGTTCCACCATCGCCACAGGATTGCTCCTTGGCAATAGCAAGAAGAATCTCGCGCAGTTCTCTTTCCTCATGGTGATACCACCGATTCTCGGAGAGGCAATCCTCGACTTCAAGCATATCTTTGCACCATCTCAGGAGTATCTTGCCACCCATGCTATCGGCGCTCCGATACCTACCACATCGCTCATCGTAGGCTTCGTAGCTGCATTTATCAGCGGTTGCTTCGCTTGTAAGTGGATGATAGCTCTCGTAAAGAAGTGCAAACTCTACTATTTTGCCATCTATTGTGCCATCGTCGGCATCATAGCTCTCTGCTGTTAAGTGGCGGTAAATAAATGACTTGCTACGATTTGAGAGGGGAATGTAACATACCAATGAATGTCTCAACCTCATATCTTCTTGAGTCGTATGTATTTTCATCGTCACAAAAGGCAAAGAAAGGTCTCTGATTATTGACGTATCATTGCGACAACCGATAACCTCATACCTTAGAATGTTAGATTTTCAAAAAGGAGAATTCATATATTTCAATAAGCCGTACCGTATGTCGAGCTTCGGAGCTTTGGCATTCGTGCGCACCAGAATATCAAAGAAAGTGGGAACAAAGCGTGTGAAGACAGGTCATGCAGGCACTCTCGACCCACTTGCTACTGGTGTTCTCGTACTCTGTACTGGTAAGGCTACCAAGCAGATAGATTCGCTGATGCTTCATGATAAGGAATATACAGCAACGCTACAGTTTGGTGCTACCACTCCAAGTTTTGACATGGAGCATACTGTGGACTACACTTATCCGAAGCATCACATCACTCGTGAGTTGCTCAAAGAGAAATTGAAGACCTTTATAGGCGACATACAGCAGGTGCCACCAGTCTTCTCTGCCTGTAATGTGAATGGTATTCGTGCCTATGAACTGGGCAGAATGGGGCATGAAGTGCAGCTGGAAGCAAAGACCGTGCATGTGGAAGAAATCGAATTGACCGACTTTGACGATGCCAACAAGACGGCATCCATCCGCGTAGTCTGTGGTAAAGGCACTTATATCCGTTCCCTTGCCCGTGACATCGGAAAGGCAGTAGGCTCAGGAGCCTTCCTTACCTCCCTTTGTCGCACCCGTGTAGGCAATGTCAGAATAGAGGATTGTCATACCATTGACAACTTCCAGGAATGGCTTGACGGTCAGGAAGTGGCACCTTACGTAGAGTGTGTGCAGAATCCTCCCGGCACAGGAAAGAGCAAAAAGCATCGCTATTGGAAGAACAAGAAGCGCATGGGCGACAATTAGTCCAATGCAATCTTGATGGCTTACCCAGTCTTACAGATTTACAATTAGTAGGAAATAAAAGTCATTTTGATAATGAATGCACAGTAAGTAGGTAATCAAAATTATTTTGATAATGAATAGTAATTATAAAAATAATTCCGATTACCTACTAATGAAATGGCTTCTATATTATTATAAGAATAATTATAATCACCTACATAGTACTAATATTACAGAATAGAACAAAGATCCATATATAATATAATGAAACTTTCTAATTTCAGATTCAAACTTCCAGAGAGCAAGATAGCCCTCCATCCACATTCTATAGAGCGTAAGGTGACTAATTCAGCCGGTGAAACGACTGTGTTTACACTCAAGCGTCCTGACGAAGCTAAGATGATGGTGCTCCATAAAAAGTCACAGAGGATAGAGATGTATCATACTGATGATGAGAACAATCCTATCGTAGATGCGCATGGAGACAAGCAATTTATCACCTGTAAGGATATCACCAATTACTTCGGTGAGGGAGATACATTCATCTTCAATGACACAAAGGTGTTTCCTGCACGCCTCTGGGGCACCAAGGAAAAGACGGATGCCAAGATTGAAGTGTTCCTCCTTCGTGAGCTCAATGAGGATATGCGCCTTTGGGACGTACTCGTAGAGCCTGCCAGAAAGATACGTATCGGCAACAAACTCTTCTTCGATGAGAGCGGAACAATGGTGGCTGAGGTCATAGATAACACCACAAGCCGCGGACGTACACTTCGTTTCCTCTATGAATGTCCACATGACGAGTTCAAGGAAGAGCTCTATAAACTCGGAGAAGCACCGCTCCCACGCTATATCATCGACCATAAAAATGAGAATGGAGAGTATGATCGCAAGCCTACAGAGGACGATTTTGAGGATTTCCAGTGTGTCTTTGCCAAGAATGAAGGCGCTGTAACAGCTCCTGCCACTGGACTTCACTTCTCTCGTGAGATGATGAAGCGCATGGAGATATTCGGCATCAATTCTGCTTTTATCACTTTGCATTGCGGTCTCGGCAACTTCCATGAGATAGAAGTGGAGGACCTTACCAAGCACAAAATGGACTCAGAGCAGATGTCTATCAATGCAGAAGCATGCAGAATCGTCAATGAGACAAAGCTTGCAGGACATCATGTATGCGCCATCGGCACCAGCGTGCTAAAGGCTACAGAGACCACTGTCGGCACTGACGGCATGCTCAATGAGTTTGAAGGCTGGACAAACAAGTTTATCTTCCCTCCATACGACTTCCGTCTCGCTGACTCTATGATGGCTAATTTCTATCATCCAGAGTCTCCGCTCATCATGGCGACAGCGGCATTCGGCGGTTATGATCTCGTGATGAAGGCGTATAAACTCGCCTTGGAGAATGATTATAAGTTCGGATGTTTTGGCGACGCATTACTCATACTCAATGACTAATAAGCATATAGTATATTTTGGCCTCGGTTCCAACCTTGGAGACAAGGAGGGGAATATCCGTAAGGCACTCATAATGATGGAAGAGCAGATAGGGCGACTTGTGCGCCAGTCTGCTCTTCTTGTTACCGAACCGTGGGGATTCGAGTCGGACAATGCCTTTGTCAATGCCTGTGCATGCTATGAGACCACTCTCCAGCCGCTCGAAATACTGCGTCTCACCAAGGAAATAGAAATCCAGTTGGGGCGTAAAGTCAAGTCGTCTGGAGGGCAATACCATGACCGTAGCATCGACATAGACATCCTGTTGTATGACAATCTGGAGATGCAGACCGACGAACTCACCATTCCCCATCCGCTAATGCATGAGCGTGACTTCGTGATGATTCCGCTCCGCGAGATACTATCCTGACGGATATTGATGATGGATTAGACAACTCAACTTTCGCAAACTAAAAAAGCTCCTCAGTCCACACTGTCGTGGGGAAGATTAAAACATCAATATAGAAAAATAAAGAAAAAACAGAAAATAATATTATCGCTTTTTTTTGATGTATTTTTGAAAAATTCAGTAACCGGTTTGTAACCGGTAGTCATAATTTGTATTTTTG
>URJQ01000164.1 GCA_900548195.1 uncultured Prevotella sp. | reverse complement strand
CTATCGACACAAAGAAGAAGAAGTATTGCCGTTTCAAGAAGAGCGGTATTAAGTATATCGACTACAAGGATCCTGAGTTCCTCAAGAAGTTCCTCAACGAACAGGGAAAGATTCTTCCACGTCGTATCACAGGTACATCTTTGAAGTATCAGCGTCGTGTGGCACAGGCTGTTAAGCGTGCTCGCCAGATTGCGTTGCTTCCTTATGTAACCGATCTTATGAAATAATTTTAAAAAGGAGGATTACACATGGAAATTATACTTAAAGAAGATATTATCGGTCTTGGATACAAGAACGATATCGTGAATGTAAAGAGCGGTTACGGTCGTAACTATCTCATTCCTACAGGTAAGGGCGTTATCGCTTCTCCTTCTGCTAAGAAGATTCTTGCTGAGAATCTTAAGCAGCAGGCTCATAAGCTCCAGGCTATCCTTGAGGCTGCTCAGAAAGCTGCTGCTAAGCTTGAGGGTGTTGCTGTAGCTGTTGAAGCTAAGGTAAGCGCTACTGGTCAGCTCTATGGTTCTGTAAACGCAGCTACCGTTGCTGATGAACTCGCTAAGAAGGGCTTTGAGATTGATCGCAAGCAGATTGTAATGAAGGACATCAAGACTGTTGGTGATTTCGTTGCTACAGTTATCTTCCACAAGGAAGTTAAGGTTGAGGTTCCTGTTACTGTATGTGCTGAAGGCGCAGAGGCTCCTGCTGAGGAGGCTCCAGTAGCTGAGGCTCCTGCTGCTGAGTCAGCTGAGTAAAATTCTTTCTTGAATTATACAATACTTATTATATATAATCCCGATTGTCAGTATTGGTAATCGGGATTTTGCATAATAATAAGTTGGTCTATTGTGTTGTAGAATTTGAGTTTTACTTGTAATTCAACAATTCAATCAACATAACAACCAACCAGCATAATAACTAAATATCAAAACAATATGAAAGCATTCGTTTTCCCAGGTCAGGGCGCTCAGTTCACAGGAATGGGCAAAGACCTCTATGATACAAACCCTAAGGCAAAGGAACTCTTTGACAAAGCTAATGAGATTCTCGGTTTTGAAATCACCAAGATTATGTTTGAGGGAACTGCAGATGAACTCAAGCAGACTAAGGTTACTCAGCCAGCTGTTTTCCTTCATTCTGTAATCAAGGCTATCTGCCTTGGCGAAGAATTTGATGCTCAGATGGTTGCCGGTCACTCACTTGGTGAGTTCTCTGCACTCGTCGCAGCTGGTGCTATGAGCTTTGAGGATGGTTTGAAGCTCGTTTCTCATCGTGCTATGGCTATGCAGAAGGCTTGTGAGGCAGCTCCTTCTACTATGGCTGCTATTATCGGTCTTGATGATGCTACTATCGAAAAGATTTGTGCAGAGGTTTCTTGTGAAGGAAATATCGTAGTTCCAGCTAACTACAACTGCCCAGGTCAGCTCGTTATTTCTGGCAATATCGAGGCTGTTAACACTGCTTGTGAGAAACTCAAGGAAGCTGGAGCAAAGCGCGCACTTCCACTCCCTGTAGGTGGTGCTTTCCATTCTCCACTTATGCAGCCTGCAAAGGATGAACTGCAGGCAGCTATCGAGGCTACTCAGTTCTCTGATCCTAAGATTCCAGTTTATCAGAACGTTGATGCTAAGGCACACACTAATGCAGAGGAAATCAAGCAGAACCTCATTGCTCAGCTTACCGCTCCTGTAAAGTGGACTTATGAGGTGCAGGCTATGATTGCTGATGGCGCTACAGACTTTACTGAGTGTGGACCTGGTAAGGTGCTTCAAGGCATGATTGGTAAGATCGCAAAGGGTATTGAAGGCATAACAACTAATGGCGTTGCTTAATATATGACTGATAAGGTAATTATCTATCAGGTATTTACCAGACTTTTCGGCAATCGTAATACCACTCGAAAAGAGTGGGGCACGATTGCCGAAAATGGTTCTGGTAAGTTTAATGATTTTGATAGTAAGACGCTTAAGTCTATCAAAAAACTTGGCATTTCGCACATTTGGTACACTGGCGTCATTCGTCATGCTACACAAACTAACTATTCTCAATACGGTATTCCTTCACAGAGCGCTACTGTAGTAAAAGGAAAAGCGGGTTCTCCTTATGCTATATGTGATTACTACGATGTTGATCCAGACCTTGCTGTAAATGTGGAAAAGCGCATGGATGAGTTTGATAAACTTGTAGTGCGTACTCATAAGGCTGGTCTGAAGGTGATGATTGATTTTGTTCCTAATCATGTGGCACGTGAATACAAAAGTATTTGTAAGCCTGAAGGTGTAGAAGACCTTGGCGCCAATGACGATAAGAGTCAAGGATTTTCTCCGCAAAACAATTTCTATTATTGTCCAGGATGCCATTTCGAACCATCATTTGACAAAGGGGATTATGATGAATATCCTGCACGTGCTACAGGAAACGACCATTTTGATAATCATCCTGGCATAAATGATTGGTATGAGACCGTGAAATTGAATTACGGTGTCGATTATTGGACACGATTCGGACATTTTTCTCCAGTGCCTGATACATGGGATAAGATGGTCGAAATCCTCCTTTTCTGGGCTTCAAAAGGTATAGATGGATTCCGATGCGATATGGCTGAAATGGTACCTGCCGCATTTTGGGATTATGCTACAGCAAAGGTTAAGACTCAATATCCTCATATTGTCTTTATGGGAGAAGTGTATAATCCATCGGAATACCGTAATTATATCAACTCTGGATTTGACTGGATGTATGATAAGGTAGGAATGTATGACGCTATGCGTGCCGTTATCTGTGGCCAAGCTCCAGCACATATTCTAACTGGTGCATGGCAATCCGTCGATGACATAAAGGAGCACATGGTCTATTTCCTCGAAAATCACGACGAGCAACGAATAGCATCAGATTTCTTTGCAGGTTCTGCAATAAAGGGACTTCCTGGTATGGTAGCTTCTGTGTTGATGAAATCTTCCCCATTCATGCTATATGCAGCAGAGGAATATGGTGAAAAAGGCATGGACAAAGAGGGCTTCTCAGGCAAAGATGGTCGTACTACTATATTCGATTATTGGAGCGTTGACACACTTTGTCGTGCTGAAGCCGATGCTCTTAATGATGAAGAACGTCTTGTATTCGCTGTTCACGAGAAGACCTTGCAGATAGCCCGAAAAGAGAAAGCAGTGGATGGAGACTTCTATGACCTCATGTATGTCAATCCTTCTTCAGAGAATTTCAATAATGAAAAACAATTTGCTTTCTTGCGTAAGAAAGATAATGAATTGCTTATCGTTGTCGTAAACTTTGACGATAGTGATGTAAATATTCAGGTTCGTATTCCTTCTCATGCCTTTGAGTATCTCGCTATATCAGAGAAAAAGTATAAGGCAAAAGATCTCTTGAGTGGTGACAAGCAGGATATTGTCCTATCTAACGATGGTCTTGTACCGATGTCGCTTGCTTCGCGTGGATCAAGAGTTTGGAAAATAACTATTAAGTAAGCACATAAATAAGCAAATGTGTGATTGTGTGGGTGTTACAATTTTGATTATAGGCACAAAAGACAGGCCTTCTAAATGCTAATAATCAAATTGCACGCTACTCATTCGCTTTTTAATTCTTATCTAAGAGAATCACTCTCTCAAGTGTTTGAATAAAAACAGAGACGTACCGTAATGGCGCGTCTCTGCTTTCTTTTTATTAGTTGTTTTGAATAATGGAGTAATAAAAGTCTTCTTTACAATAAAAGCTTATAAAACTATTATGTATAAAGGAAGCGCTTAATACTCTTCTTAGGAGTCTTCTCGAATTCTTCCTCATAGATTTCGATGGCAGATAGTTTGCAGTATGGTGGCTGTGTGGCATTGAGAGTTTGGCGATT
>URJQ01000163.1 GCA_900548195.1 uncultured Prevotella sp. | reverse complement strand
TCTTCTGCAAATGTGAGATGTTGAGAATTGTCAAAGATGTGTATAAAGGGTAGGGTAACACCCAGGGTTTATATGGGATTGAATACACACGCCCACAAGGGCAAAAGCACAATTATTCCGCTGTAATTCAATGCTTTTGCCATTGCAGGGCGTATTGTTTTTATCTATCAATGCAAACCTGGGCGTGTTCCCACTTTCTTCATGGAAAGGGCAATACGTCCACGTTTTCTATCAACTTCTACCACGCGAACCTTCACATGCTGATGTAGGCGAACGACTTCAGACGGATTTGTGATGTATTTATCTGACAGTTGAGAGATGTGTACGAGTCCATCTTGGTGAACACCGACGTCAACGAAAGCACCAAATTTCGTAATATTTGTTACAATTCCTGGAAGAATCATGCCTTCTATCAAGTCGTCTGGAGTGTGGACGTTCGGGTCAAAATCAAATGTCTCAATCTCGGCACGCGGGTCACGTCCAGGCTTTTCCAATTCCTTCATTATATCATTAAGGGTAAATGAACCTATTGTTTCGCCAGACGACGTTGTGATTCCATTATATTTGGAGATGTCAATCTTTTTGCGCATTTCCTCATTTTCCATGATTTCTTTGACTGTGCATCCTAAATCCTTTGCCATTCGCTCTACGATGGAATAGCTCTCAGGATGAACGGCGCTTCCATCCAAAGGATTCTTTGCTCCGTGAATGCGAAGGAAACCTGCACATTGCTGGAATGCGGCAGGACCGAGACGGGGAACCTTCTTTAGTTGGGCACGTGAAGTGAACGCTCCATTCTCCTTTCGGTAGTCCACAATGTTTTTAGCAAGGGTGGGACCAAGTCCGCTGACGTAAGTGAGCAGATGGACACTCGCCGTATTGAGATCTACGCCTACAGAATTGACACACATCTCCACTGTGCGGTCAAGGCTCTTCTTTAGTTCCGTCTGATCCACATCATGCTGATATTGTCCTACACCGATGCTCTTAGGGTCTATCTTTACAAGTTCGGACAGCGGATCCATCAGTCTTCTGCCGATGCTCACGGCGCCTCTCACTGTGACATCCTCATCAGGAAACTCTTCACGTGCCACTTTAGAAGCACTATATACAGAGGCTCCATCCTCAGAGACGACATAATGCGGAATGCCGATACCTGCTCGCTTCACTATCTCTGTAGTCTCACGTGAAGCAGTTCCATTGCCGATGGCAATAGCTTCTGCACCATATTTCTTAGCGATATCTGCGAATTTGGCGGCTGCACGGACACTGTTGCCCTGACTTCCTACAGCCATTACGACATCATGATAGAGCAGATTGCCTTGGGCATCGAGGCACACCACCTTGCAACCAGTACGAATGCCAGGGTCGATTCCCATGATACGTTTCTGCCCGAGAGGGGCGGCAAGAAGGAGCTGGCTGAGATTTTCGGTAAAGACATTTATTGCTTCCTCATCTGCTTTCTTCTTAGAGAAAGCGGCAAATTCGTTTTCGATGGAAGGGGAGAGTAGTCTCTTGTAAGCATCTTCACAAGCCTGCATCATCAGTGTCTGACATTTTCCCTGTCCATTGACATACTGGCGCTGTATTCTGCCTACGGCTTCTTCTCCCTCTATGCCTATACTGATGCGAAGAATGCCCTCAGCTTCGCCTCTTCTCATGGCGAGAAGACGATTGCCGGAGCAACGGCGGAGAGGCTCGGAGAAATCGAAATAGTCAGAGTATTTTGCCGCTTCGTCAGTATCTTTCTTTGTCTTGACTACCTTTGAGGAGATAATAGCGTCGCGTTTGAATGAGTTACGCAGTCTATTTCTTGTCTCTTCATTCTCACTGATGGTTTCTGCAATGATGTCCAATGCTCCTGCTATTGCCGCTTTTGCATCCTTTACATCATTCTTTACGTATTTCTCTGCCACTTTCTCTGGATTTTGCTCACGCTGAAGAAAGAGGATTGTGGCAAGAGGTTCAAGTCCTTGCTCGCGAGCCACCTGCGCCCTCGTGCGTCTCTTAGGCTTGTAAGGCAGATAGATGTCCTCAAGTTCTGTCGCATTCCAGCAATTCCTGATGCGCTTTTCCAGTTCGTCTGTAAGTTTTCCTAAATCGCTGATAGTCTTTACAATGGTATCTTTACGCTTAACAAGTTCCTTTAGACGGTCATATTGCTGTGCAATCTCGCCTATCTTAACTTCATCCAGTGCTCCGGTCTTTTCCTTTCTGTATCGTGAAATGAAAGGAATGGTGCAGCCCTCGTCGAGCAAAGAGATGGTGTTCTCCACAGCTTTCTTGGAAAGATTCAGTTCTTTGGAGATAAGGTCAATGATTTCTGTCATCAGATTATTTGTTGGTTTTGGGTTTGGGGTTATTGGTTGTTGGTTTTGGGTTGTTGGTTGAAGTCAATCAGTAAAATACCGACAACCCACAACCGACAACCCACAACCGACAACCATATAATTATAATTACTTCATAAGGAAAGCCTTGAAATCCGCAAAGTCATTGCTCATAGCTACGCTCTGCTTTGTGCCTTTCATGAATTCCTGAAGGCGAGTAGGAATTTCAATGTCAGTATGGAGTATTGCATCCACCTTTTCCTTAAACTTTGCAGGATGTGCCGTTTCGCAGAAAATGCCGATTTCATCGGCTTTCAACTGCTCTTTCAGTGCCTGATAGCCACAAGCTCCGTGAGGGTCGAGAACGTATTTCGTCTCTTTGTAGCAATTCTTCATCGTTTGTGCAATCTGTGCATCCTTGTATGTCGCACCGCTAATCAGGGCTGTGATGGCTTCATGATTGCCTTTGTAAAGGTCATAGATACGTGCGAAGTTGCTTGGGTCTCCCACATCCATCGCGTTGGCGAGCGTCTGGAGAGAAGCTTTCGGTTCGTAAACGCCTGTCTGAAGGTAATTATAGAAGACGTCATTTGCATTATTTGCAGCGATAAAGCGCTTGACTGGAAGTCCCATCTTATGTCCGAAAAGTGCTGCGCAGATATTTCCAAAATTACCAGAAGGCACACAGATGACGAGTTCTTTATTCTCCTGGCTCAGTTGCTCCTTGATGCGTGCATAGGCATTGAAATAATAGAAAGCCTGTGGAAGGAATCGAGCCACATTGATGGAATTGGCTGATGTCAATTTCATGTGGGCATTCAGTTCTTCATCCATAAATGCTGATTTCACCAAAGCCTGACAGTCGTCAAACACTCCATCCACCTCAATGGCTGTGATATTCTTGCCCAATGTGGTGAATTGGCATTCCTGAATAGGACTTACCTTTCCCTTTGGGTAAAGCACATAGACGTGAATACCATCTACGCCCAAGAAGCCATTAGCCACGGCTGAGCCAGTGTCTCCGGAAGTGGCAACGAGAACATTGACTTCCGACTTAGAATTGGAGTTTTGCTTTGACGATACATACTCACCTCCTTGCTTGAGGAAATATTGCAGAAGGCGTGCCATGAATCTTGCTCCAACGTCCTTGAAGGCGAGGGTAGGGCCATGAAAGAGTTCGAGAGTATAGATATTCTCATCTACTTTTACGACAGGGCAGTCAAACTGTAGAGTGTCATAGACTATCTGCTTGAGGGATTCTGCATCTACGTCTTCTCCGAAAAAAGCGTCAGCCACAGTGTATGCAATTTCCTGGAATGACATTCTCTCGATGTTTGCAAAGAATGATTCAGGCAAAGCCTTTATAATCTCTGGCATATAGAGACCGCGGTCTTCTGCAAGTCCTTTTACTACCGCTTTCTCTAATGTCGCCTCCGGAGCTTTTTTATTTGTGCTATAGTATTTCATTGTAGTTTTGTTTTCTGATAATTTATGCTTTAATATTGCATTAGAACCTCCATAAACTGACGCAGGCGCAAAAGACCATAACCGCCAGTCA
>URJQ01000162.1 GCA_900548195.1 uncultured Prevotella sp. | reverse complement strand
GCGGTGTATGATGAGTGTGTCAAATCAATGTGAAAAATCTGCCAGAGCTTGCTCCCCGAAGGCAATCAGTCGAGGAACTCCGAGGATGCGTGGCTTGTCCAAGAACTTCTTTTGAAGTGGCTGCCTAAAGCGGTTTAAGAAAACCGGTAATTAGGCTTACCGATTTTGAAAATCGTTGTTTTAAGGCATAGAGCAAGCTTGGTGGGAAATGAAAAAGCCAATGTTCTTTGTGTATCCATGGTGAGAAGCACATTGAGCATTGGCTTGACAATTATGAACAATTATTTTTGTTTTGTTTTTGATTTTCTCAATAGGTCGGGTGTTTGTTTCATTTTCTATGGCGACAATTCGTTGCTCTCGTCTTCAATTGCTTGTAGGCTCTTGAATTGCACGTCTTACTACAAAAACGTGTCGTAGACTTCCATGCGACAAACGTCTTCCCACAATACTCACATGCTTTGTGAATTTTGATTTTGCTTGCGGTCATTTTCTCCATTTGTTTGGTTAAACATGTTGTTACTTCCTCCTGTTAGACATCTTGATAAAGGAATTAACGTGAATGATAGCGCACCATTGTGAAATTCATCCATCACCTTGCCCACGCTCAGGGCTTCTCTTTTCCCTTGCGGTACGAGAGCGGTACGAAAAAAGACGCAAAAAACGGTCACAATCGATTTTTATCGAGAGTGACCGCAAACAAGAAAAGCGCTCGGAGTGAGCGCTTTAACTATAGAATGTGAGATTTGTTGCGTGTTGCTAATCAGCAATCACTTTCCATACTAATAACTATGCTTTTACAGTGTAATAACTATGCTTTCACATACTAATAACTATGCTTTCACAATGCAATAACAGCCCTCCCCCACCACTACCTGGAGTAGTTTTTCTTTGGTTAAGGACAGTCGTATTGAGTAAATGAACACTGAAATGACTCTAATATTGCGCAACTTTGCAGTGAAACAAGCGTATTTTCACATTTATTCACATATTTCCAGCTATAATTTACAGAAAAAAAATTTTGAAAAAGAAATTCCACCCTTCCACCACCTCACACTTAACACATTGAATATCAATAGGATAAAGTAGGTGGAATTATGGGTGGAATTAGGGTGGAACTTCATGTAATTCCACCCTAATTCCACCCATAATTCCACCACGCACAACCATCTGATTGTCAGGATGATAACCTCATAGAGGTGGAAGGGTGGAATTACAAACGACAAAAAATATTTTTCTTGAAAAAGGCAGGAAAATATATTAATATCTGTTAAAAAGTGCAAATTCAGGGGTCGGTGGGTTACTTTTCTTGGAATCCGACGGCTTTTACCATTGGTTACCGCCCCCCGGCAATAAGATTAGGCTGGAAGCCTATACCGAGCAAAGCGAGAGTAACCCGGGACGATGAGCAAGCGCATTATAATGCAAGGTACTGTCTTCCAGACAGCCACTTTCTTCTTGTCTTTAACCCCGAGACTTCGTCCCGGGTTACTCTCGCTGCGCTCGGTATTGGCTTCCAGCCAAATCTACACCAACCAACAACCAACGACCAATAACCCACAACCTATAACCTATAACCTATAACCGACAACCTATAATCTGAATGCCAACTTAGCCTTGATATCACGTGAGCTGCTGCCGATGTATGCCTTGAAAGAGCCTGGTTCTGACTTCCACTGATGAGTGATTTCATCAAAGAATTGGAGGTCGGACTCTGTGATAGTGAACGTCACTTTCTGCTCTTCTCCAGCCTTGAGAGACACCTTGCGGAAAGCTTTCAGTTCCTTTGCTGGACGCATCACGCTCGCCTTGTCATCGCCTATATAGAGCTGGACGGTCTCTTTTCCTTCGCGTTTGCCAGTATTCTTCACCTTGACAGAGGCAGTCCATGTCTTACCATCAGCCGCTTTAGTTATCTTGCCGTCGGAATACTGGAACGTGGTATAACTGAGACCAAAACCGAATGGGAACACCACAGGTTGCTTCATAGTGTCGAAATAGCGATAGCCCACGAGGATATCCTCGGCATATACCTGCGCTTCATTGCCCTTGCCAGCATGGTCTGATGCCTTCAGACTGGCATTGAGAGCCAATGGTTCTGCCTTTTTCTTTATCTCCTTGAGCAGGTCTGCCGACTTGGGATTGCCATTGTCCGCCACTTGATACTTCTCTGGAATATTCTCTGGAGTGACACCAGGATAGCCTACGAGTCCGTATTTATGGGCAGGATAGTCCTCCAGATGAGTGGCATAGGTGAATATCGTCTTGCCAGAAGCATTGTAATCACCGCTCAATACGTCAGCCAAAGCATGACCCGCTTCACTTCCGAGATACCATGATTGCACGAGGGTAGTCACTTCCTTGAGCCAAGGCATTGCCACGGCATTACCACTTGTGATGATAGTCACCATCTTCTTGCCAGACTTTGCGAGAGCCGTGATGAGCCTGTCCTGACGGAATGGCAAACTGAATTCAAGGCGGTCGCCACCTTCACAGTCCTGGAAATGACTCTTGTTGAGTCCACCTATATATATAATAAGGTCGGCATCCTTTGCCTTTGCCACGGCATCCTCATAGAGAGAGTCCTCCACTTGCTGAGAAATCTGCTCTATTCCGCCGTAAGAACTTGCGCCTCCCTTGTAGCCAGCAGCGTAAGTGATGTTCCAATCCTTACCAAAGCGCTCCCTTATACCACGGAGAGGACTCACCTCGTCCTGCGCTTTCAGTTCGGAAGAACCACCTGCCGGGCAGAGCGGACGCACCGCATTCTCGCCCACTACGAGCACATTCCTGTATAGAGAAGCATCGATAGGGAGAACAGGAGTAGCGCCTTCATTCTTCAGCAATACTATGCCTTCACGCGCAATCTCACGTGCAACAGCCTTATGTTCAGGCGAATTAAGACTTCCAAAAGGCTTTTTGGTATTCATAGAAGTCTTAAAGATAAGAGAAAGAATGCGTCCTGCCTTTTCATTTACCACATCTTCGCTGACTTCTCCTTTACGAGCCATTTCGTAATAAGCAGTGCCGAGGTAGTAATCATCATATCCGAAGCCTTTGCCTTCCGAAGTAAGACCATTGGTATATGAACCCATCTCGATGTCAAGACCATAGAGAACAGCCTGCTTAGTGTCATGGGCAGCGCCCCAGTCGGTTATCACTGCACCTTTGAAAGCCCATTCCTTCTTCAGTATGTTATTGATGAGGTAAGGGTTATGGGTATTGTGAATGCCTCTGTATTTGTTGTAACTACCCATAATGCTCCAAGGGTCAGCACCTTTGACTGCCAATTCAAACGGACGGAGATATATCTCATAGAGCGCACGATCAGACACTTTCACATCCACATGACCGCGGTATTCCTCCTGGTCATTAAGTGCATAATGCTTAATGCAGCATGCCACTCCATTGCTCTGAAGTCCCTTAATATAGCGTACAGCCATGCTTCCGGAAAGGTAAGGGTCTTCGCCCATATACTCGAAGTTGCGTCCATTGAGCGGAGTACGATAGATATTGACGCCAGGACCGAGCAGTATATTCTTGTTGCGATAGCGTGCTTCCTCGCCTACCGCCTTTCCATAGATGGCGGCAAGGTCAGTATTCCATGTGGCGGCAAGGCATGTCAATGCAGGGAAAGCGGTGCAGGAGTCATTGGTCCAGTTGGCATGTCCCCAGTCATTCCAGTTTATCTCCATGCGCACGCCGTGCGGTCCGTCGCTCATAGAGAGTTCTGGTATGCCCAATCTCGGGCATCCTGGGCTGGTAAACTTGCTCTGCGCATAAGACATACGACACTTCTCCTTGAGTGTCATCCTTGACATAGCGTCCTCCACGCGCTGCTCTATCGGCAGGTTCTCATTCTGATAAGGCAGTAATTCCTGCGCTTGCGCTGCTATTATCGTGGTTAGCGCCAGCGCTGATGCTATTAGTTTCTTTTTCATATATGTGGGCTTGTGGTTTTGTTGTCTTGTTGTCTTGTTGTTTTGTTG
>URJQ01000161.1 GCA_900548195.1 uncultured Prevotella sp. | reverse complement strand
CTTTCGCAAGCAATAAATAGCCCCTCAGTCCCCACTGCCGTGGGGAAGTGTAAAATATCAATGTTTAATATTGTGGTTATGTTGAGGAATAAAACAACAAAACGACAATATTAAACTGAAATCTTTACGGCTGTTTTTTATTCTATTTTTCTAATAAAATAACATATTAAGAAGGAAAATATGTCATTTTTACCCCATAAATAAAAAAAAGCCAGCAAAAAATGCTTGTTTTCAAATATAATTAGTATATTTGCGACGTCATATTGTTTTCTTTTATCTTATTGATAAACGAGACCACAGACAACTTTAGTGATGCGGAATCATTGGAAACCTATTATCAACCAAACAAATATACCATTATGAACAACATCCCATTAGTATTTTGGCTGATTCCAATTGCCAGCATTGTAGCATTAGGAATGGCATGGTTCTTCTTCCGCAGTATGATGAGAGAGGAAGAAGGCACAGACAGAATGAAAGAAATCGCAGCACATGTGAGAAAAGGTGCTATGGCTTACCTGAAACAACAGTATAAGGTTGTGACAATGGTATTCATAGTGCTCGCCATCATCTTTGCTTTCATGGCTTATGTACTCAAGGTGCAGAATCCGTGGGTTCCGTTTGCATTCCTTACCGGCGGTCTCTTCTCAGGACTGGCAGGCTTTTTCGGAATGAAGACAGCCACTTATGCTTCTGCAAGAACAGCAAATGGAGCACGCACAGGACTGGACAAAGGTCTGAAAATAGCATTCCGAAGCGGTGCTGTGATGGGACTCGTAGTGGTGGGTCTCGGACTTCTTGACATCGCTATATGGTTTATTGTTCTTAATGCCGTCTATGAAGGAGAGGCTACAGCCCTCGTCACCATCACGACCACTATGCTCACCTTTGGCATGGGTGCCTCCACGCAGGCGCTTTTCGCTCGTGTGGGAGGCGGTATCTACACTAAGGCAGCCGATGTGGGCGCAGATCTCGTGGGCAAGGTAGAGGCTAATATCCCAGAGGACGACCCACGTAATCCTGCCACCATCGCTGACAATGTGGGCGATAATGTGGGCGACGTAGCAGGCATGGGAGCCGACCTATACGAGAGTTATTGCGGTTCCATCCTCTCCACTGCCGCTCTTGGCGCCACCGCGTTTGCCATGAATGGCGATATGCAGTTGCGTGCAGTCATAGCTCCGATGATTATCGCGGCAATAGGCATCTTCCTTTCCCTAATAGGCATCTTCTTAGTTCGCACAAAGGAGGGCGCCACCATGAAGGAATTACTCAGCGCCTTAGGTCTTGGCACCAACGTAAGTGCCGTGCTCATCGCTGTCGCTACATTCGCGATACTCTATCTTTTGGGCATCGAAAACTGGCTCGGACTGTCATTCTCTGTAATCAGCGGACTCGTAGCAGGCGTAATAATAGGTCAAGCGACGGAATACTACACATCACAGAGTTACAAACCGACTCAGCAGATAGCGGAAGCTTCACAGACAGGTCCTGCCACTGTCATTATCAAAGGTATCGGAACTGGCATGATTTCCACGATGGTGCCTGTGGTGACTATCTCTGTAGCCATCATGCTCAGTTATCTCTGTGCCAATGGTTTTGACATGTCTCTGTCGGCAAAGTCCATCAGCACAGGACTTTATGGCATCGGTATCGCTGCCGTAGGAATGCTCTCCACCCTCGGCATCACCCTTGCCACTGACGCTTACGGTCCTATTGCCGACAATGCCGGAGGCAATGCTGAGATGAGCGGACTGGGTAAGGAAGTGCGTGAGCGCACGGATGCTCTTGATGCTCTTGGCAATACCACCGCCGCCACAGGCAAAGGCTTTGCCATCGGTTCTGCCGCATTGACGGCTCTCGCCCTTCTTGCTTCCTACATAGAGGAGATAAAGATTGCGATGATACGCGCCGTGGAAAATGGCAAGCAATATGTTGACTCAGCCGGAGAAGTCTTCGACCCTAACAATGCTTCGACTATAGACTTCATCAATTTCTTCCAGGTAAACCTAATCAATCCAAAGGTGCTCGTAGGAGCATTCATAGGAGCGATGGCAGCATTCCTTTTCTGCGGACTCACCATGGGCGCAGTAGGACGTGCAGCAGAGTCGATGGTGCAGGAAGTGCGCCGTCAGTTCCGTGAGATAAAAGGCATACTGGAAGGCAAGGCAACGCCCGACTATGGCAGATGCGTAGAGATCAGCACGCGAAGCGCACAGCGCGAGATGATTATCCCGTCGATGCTTGCCATCATCATCCCTATCATCGTAGGAGTGGTGCTTGGTGTAGCAGGTGTGCTCGGTCTGCTTACTGGCGGATTGGCAGCAGGATTCACCCTCGCCGTGTTTATGTCCAATTCTGGAGGCGCATGGGATAATGCCAAGAAGATGATAGAGGAAGGTCACTTCGGAGGCAAAGGCAGTGCCAATCATAAATCGACGATAGTGGGCGACACCGTGGGAGATCCATTCAAAGACACATCCGGACCGTCTCTCAATATTCTTATCAAGCTCATGTCTATGGTAAGTATCGTAATGGCAGGACTGACAATCGCATTCTTGTAGGAAGCGGTTGCCCATAATTTATAAAGAGAAAGACCCTTTCCAATTTTTCCCTTAGAGGAAAATCAGAGAGGGTCTTTTGAGTTTTTACATCCAGATACCTTTTCCCTTATGCTGCCAAATGCGTAGAGAGACGAGAGGCATAAGGCGACTGTCGTATCTTGCTCAATATCTTTATCTTGAGTTGGCGAGTACGCTCACGCGAGATTCCTATCTCTTTTGCAATCGCTTCAAGCGACATCGGTTTGCATCCAAGACCGAAATAGTGCTTCATCACAAACTTTTCTCGCTCTGTCAGCAAATGATCAATGACATCAAGAATATCAATGCGAAGCGATTCACGGTCAAGTTCTGCATCAGTAGCAGAATCTGAAGATAAGAAATCTGCATAAGTAGCCTCACCGTCATCACTGACTGGCTGATCCATATTGACAGGTATGTTTGTAGTTTCAAGCACACGAACCACCAAATTCCTATCCATCCCACTCACCTCACAGAATTCATCTATTGACACATTTCTCTGCTCCATCTGAAAGATATCATGCTGCATCTGACGATACTGTCGGATAACTTTCTGCTGGTTTTGTGGCAAACGGCAAGTGGCAGAATTATCGGAGATAGCAGCCATAATAGTCTGCCTAATCCACCATACTGCGTATGAGATAAACTTGAATCCCTTCGTGTCATCGAAGTGCTCGGCAGCCTTTATAAGTCCGATGTTACCCTCAGAAATAAGGTCAGACAACTCCAATACAGGCGACTTATACTGATTAGCGACAGACACCACAAAGCGGAGATTAGCTTTGATCAAGCGCTCACGTGCAGCATCAGCCCCTTCCCCACCCTTACGAATGATGCGAGCAAGCCTTGCCTCCTCTTCAGGAGAGAGACAGTCTTCACGACTTATTTCACGAAGATAGATTGCGACTGATTCCTTCGAACGATCAGTGATTGAATTGTTGCTGGTTCTAAATTCTCTAATAGCCATAGGTGTAAAATTTTTAGAAAAATAATAAAATGTTAATAATTAGTGCATTTGGAAATTATTGCGCAAAAAAACCGAGGCATCCATACGCATTATACAGTGAAGTATAGTAAAATCCAAATATTTTCCCGTATTTTTTCCGATAGCATCAGGAAGAGGGAACGAGGTGTCCCTGCAAGAATTTAGTTTTTGGCATATAGCCTTCAGGCAGAGTGTGTCTGTCATTGTTTAGTTCTGTCATTATAGCAAATGGCATACCATATTGCTTTTTAAGTCAAGTGTGACATTTTGGCAGGTCGTTAGGAAAAATATCAATAAATAAAAATGCGTTAGTGTTGTCTGGTTGTTTTGTTGTTTTGTTGTCTGGTTGAGGAATAAAATATCAATAAATAAGAATACGTTAGTGTTGTCTGGTTGTTTTGTTGTTTTGTTGTTTTGTTGTCTGGTTGAGGAATAAAATATCAATAAATAAAAATAAACAAATATATTTTTCTTTGTTTTTTTA
>URJQ01000160.1 GCA_900548195.1 uncultured Prevotella sp. | reverse complement strand
CTTGGGTGCCTGTTTTAGGGTCGGTAATAGATTCTATTAGCGATTCTTTTGCTACATCTTTTGCTACCTTGCATGATGTTAGGCAAAACAAGGAAAATATGATTAGCATGAGCGATAATGTTGCCCATGATTTTGGCTTTCTTATAAACTGATTCATTGCTTTATGTTTTTATTATATGAAAAGCTCATTTAACTACCAAGTCGTCAGCATTAATAGTTGGATATTTCAAGTTCTTCTGTTTAATGCAGAGTTCAGTAATATTGCTGTCGGCATCGATACCTTTGCATAGCAATTCGCTAACACGTCGAGTACCGCCTGTTGGGCTGAATGTGATTTGATGTATATTCATAATGATATTCCTCTATATGTTATGTTATTTACAGATGCAAAGGTAATGATTTTTATTTTATTTGCGTCTCTATTTGCAGCAATATTTTCTTAGCCTTCAATCCTCCTGCATAGCCAGTAAGGGATTTATCGCTACCTATGACACGATGACAAGGGATTAGAATGCTGATGCCGTTGGCTCCTATTGCTCCTGCCACGGCTCTTACAGCTTTAGGTTTGCCGATGTTTTGAGCTATTTCCTTATAACTTGTTGTCGCTCCGTATGGAATATTCAGCAATTCGTTCCATGCTTGCTGTTGAAAATCCGTGCCTACCAAATGCAACGGAATAGTGAAAGCCTTGCGATTGCCTGCAAAGTATTCATCAAGTTGTCTTTTGGCTTCTTCCAAGATAGAGGAAGTCTCGGTCTTGAAAGAGGCTTTAAAATATCTCTCTATTCGACGTTTATTACGCTCGTAACATGGATTATCGCTCCAATCGCAAAGGCATAGTTTATCAGCATAAGAAGCCAAGACAAGCTCGCCACATGGAGAGAAGTAGTGTTGGATGTTGATTATTTTATTCATATACTATTTACTATCCCATTACTACATCGAGCACCATCATGAGCACAAAGCCGATGGCGAAACCGATGGTGCTAAGGTTGCTATGCTGACCACTTGAAGCTTCCGGAATGAGTTCTTCTACTACCACATAGAACATGGCACCAGCAGCAAAGGCAAGCATGTAGGGAAGGGCGGGCATAAGAATTGAGACAAGTAATATAACGGCTAAGGCACCTATTGGCTCGACTACACCACTAAGCGAGCCTATCATAAAAGATTTCCAACGGCTGTTGCCAGCTGCACGCATAGGCATAGAGATGATTGCTCCTTCTGGAATATTCTGTATGGCAATACCCAAAGATACAGAAATGGCAGCAGCTAACGAAATCTGAGCAGCTCCATTCTCAGCTCCTGCAAACACCACGCCTACTGCCATTCCTTCAGGCAAATTGTGGATTGTTACAGCAAGAGCAAGCATGGCAGTTTTGGATAGATGCGAGCGTAAACCCTCAGGCTTGTCGGTACCAATATGAAGGTGAGGAGTTAGTTCATCGATAAGCAGCAAAAAGCCTATACCTAAAAGAAAGCCAACTGCAGCAGGCATTACCGACCACGCTCCGCTATCGGCCTTCATCTCCATAGCAGGAATAAGCAACGACCATACAGAGGCTGCCACCATTACGCCTGATGCAAAACCTAATAGCGACTTTTGTAGATGTGCCGACATTTTGTTTTTCATCATGAATACGAATGCAGAACCAATCATTGTGCCTAATAGCGGCAATAGGAGGCCGATAATCAATATTGTTGTTACTTTCATAATTTACTTTTATTTATAATGATACAAAGATAATGCAAAGATACAATAATGTTACGACTTTGGCAATACCTAAAAATAAGGTTTTAAACCCAAATCGGTCATTAGACCACAATGTTCAAAAATTCTTGCACATTTATATAAATAATGTGGGTGGCAGTTGGTGAGTTGCTATTAAAAAGACATACTAACCCACTATCACAAATAAACAAGGAGATTAGGCTGGAAGCCTATACCGAGCAGAGCGAGAGTAACCCGGGACGAAGTCTCGGGATTATAAATAAGGAGGGGACGGCTGTCTGGAAGACAGTACCAACCGACAACCAATAACCAATAACCGACAACCAAAAGTTTATTATGGTTCACTTAAAGACATAAAAAATAATAGCTAAGCACTGCATAACAGTCGCTTAGCTATTATCTTATGTACCCAGAGCGGGGGTCGAACCCGCACGCCTTTCAGCATCGGTGTTTGAGACCGACTTGTCTACCGATTCCAACATCTGGGCTTGTCGTTTTGACAATTTCGGGTGCAAAGGTAAGGTTTTTTTTCCGTTTTTCCAAATAAAAATCGAAAAAACAATGACTTACCACCCTTTTTTCGTAACTTTGCACGCCCAAAAACTTCATTTGATATGAAGAATGGCTGACACCGTTGCGATTTCTAACTAACGTCAGCCGATAAAGCGGCTGACACGATGGCTCTTCTTCTTTAGTGAAAAGTGAATAGTGAAGAGTGAATAGTGAAAAATCGCGCTGACGCGGTTGGGAACCCCAAAGAGGAGAGCGTAACCTATCATCCCCCAAGGGGGGACGGAAGGGGGGCTTTTTAATAATAATAATAATAATATATGAACGATATTATCCTAAAAATAGACCACGTAAGCAAGGCTTTCGGAAAGAAGGTGGTGCTCAAAGATGCTTCTATTTCTATCCGTAAGGGTGAGTTTGTCACTCTTCTCGGACCTTCTGGATGCGGCAAGACGACACTGCTGAGAATGATTGCCGGCTTTGAACTTCCTTCTTCTGGACAGATTCTGCTGGAGGGCAAGGATATTACTCCGTTGCCTCCTTACCAGCGTCCGATGAATACTGTGTTTCAGAAATACGCGCTTTTCCCTCATCTCTCTGTATATGACAACATTGCTTTCGGACTGAAATTGAAGAAAAAGAGCGAGGACGAGATTGACCAGAAGGTGCTTACTGCGCTCAAGATGGTGTCTATGACTGACTATGAGGAGCGTGATGTCAATTCTCTCTCTGGCGGTCAGCAGCAGCGTGTCGCTATTGCGCGTGCTATTGTCAATGAGCCTCAGGTGCTGCTGCTCGATGAACCGCTCTCTGCTCTCGATGCTAAGATGCGCAAGGATATGCAGATGGAGCTGAGGGAGATGCACGAAAGGCTTGGTATCACTTTTATCTTCGTCACTCATGATCAGGAGGAGGCTCTGACTTTGTCTGACACTGTGGTGGTGATGAATGATGGTGTGGTGCAGCAGATTGGCACTCCGCAGGATATTTATAATGAGCCTGCCAACCCTTTTGTGGCTGATTTTATTGGCGAGAGCAATATCTTTAATGGTGAGATGCACGCTGATTACTCGGTAAGGTTTATGGGTAAGGACTTCAAATGCGTCGATACTATTCCTGGGAAGCAGGAGGTGGACGTGGTGATTCGTCCGGAGGATATCATGATTCACACTGAGCCCGAGCAGGGTCAGTGGCGTGGTAAACTGCGTTCCTGCATCTTCCAGGGTGTGCATTATGAGATGTTTTTTGACACTCCTGACGGCTATGAGATACAGGTGCAGAACTATAACGCTTACGAGGTGGGCAAAGACTATGGCATGAGCGTGATGCCTGAGGGTATCCACGTGATGCCTGCTGAGCATCTATGCAACAGCATCCGTGCTACTGTGGTGGATTCTGACCATATTGATATGCTCGACACTCGCTTCCTCTGCTCTCATCACTGCCATCAGGCTGGCGATGAGGTGACTGCTGATTTCGGTTTCGACATTGAGCTGACTGATAATCCTGAGGACGGCATGACTCGTGGCATCATCACTTTCATCCTTTATAAGGGTAATCACTATCATCTCACCGTGGAAACGGAAAGCCACGAGAAGTTGTTTGTCGATACCACTGACGTATGGGAAGACTTTGATGAGGTGGGTATTAAGATATTGCCTCAGCAGATAGAGGTTAAATAGACCCCCTCTTATCCCCCTGTGAGGGGGAGGCTGGATACTGAGACCTCCCTTGAGGAAGAGACTATATTTTTACACAAAAAGAAGAAACCCAAGCCGAAGAACGTATATGGCCTCCCCCTCACAGGGGGATAAGAGGGG
>URJQ01000159.1 GCA_900548195.1 uncultured Prevotella sp. | reverse complement strand
AGCCAAATCTACCAACAAAGAACTATACAACAAGACTAATAAACAACTATACAACAAGACAACTATACAACAAACCTGTCTGGAAGACAGTACCGAGCGAAGCAAGAGTAACCCGGGACGAAGTCTCGGGTATGATAAAAGCATAGGGGGGCTGCTGTCTGGAAGACAGTACCTTACTCCTACGTGTTTATTGTAGTATAGTACAAACCAACCAAAAACCAACAACCAACTATAAAGAAATTTAAATGAATCAGTCATTTGGATAAAAAATAAAAAAAACGAAAAACATATTTGGCGTTATTTTGATAATTTCTTATTTTTGCCTTTTGAAACAAAAAGAAGAAGAACGATTCGGGAGTCCAACTCCTGTAAAGGTAAAAAGAAATGAAGAAAATATTATTATCCATATTACTCACCCTTTTGGTATGCAAGGTATCTGCTTACGATTTTCTGCGAGCAGTGAAAGATGAGTTGCCTGGAGGATATAATTTCTGGGTCTATACGCCAGTGGATTATTTCTATTCGCAAGAGCAGACACCCGTCATCATCTTCCTGCATGGCGCAAGCCTTTGCGGAAAGAATCTGGACAGAGTAAGGAGATACGGACCACTGGACGCTATCGTCAAGGGACGTGCTATAGATGCCCTCACCATCGTGCCACAAAACCCAGGAGGAGCGTGGAGCCCAAAGAAGATTATGGATATGCTCGACTGGGTGAAGAAGAATTACCCTTGCGACTCCACCAGAGTCTATGTTCTTGGGATGAGTTTGGGCGGATACGGCACAATGGATGTATGTGCCACGTACCCAGACCGCATAGCGGCAGGCATGGCTCTCTGCGGCGGTTGCTCGCTCAAGGATGTAAGCGGCTTGGGCGATTTGCCATTTTGGATTATTCATGGCACAGCAGACAGAGCGGTGCCTATAAAGAAATCGAAGGTGGTAGTAGAGCAATTAAAACAGGAAAGCAAAGACTCCCGACTGATATACGATTGGTGGAAAGGCGCCAACCATGGCACGCCAGCCCGCGTCTTTTATCTGAAGAAGACCTACGAGTGGCTCTTCTCGCATAGTCTGAGGGATAAGAACAGACCGGTAAACAAGAATATCAGCATCTCTATGAGTGATTTGAGAAAAGCGTATGGCGACATGACAAAGAACGCCGCACAGCCCGAACTGATAGATGGTCTGAGCATCATCAATGCGGAAAGCAATGAATATTGATAATCAAAGCTGTGCCTGACACTCTGTGTGAAAGTATTTCCCTTGCTATAATGTTTACCTTTGCAAAACAGATTGGTATGATAGTGTTTGACAAGCATGGAGAATACACTCTGAAAAGCAAGAAATAACATTTGCCCACCCGTTTTATATAATGCTAAATAGGTGATTATTTTGCCCATTCACTTATATGAAAAAGATAGTTCTGGCTTTTGATTCTTTCAAAGGTTGCATCACAGCAAAGGAGGCTTGCGATGCAGCTGCTATGGGTGTGCTCTCTGTATGCCCAGAAGCTACAGTTGTGCAAATGCCTATGAGTGATGGCGGAGAAGGTCTCGTGAAGTGCGTCTGCCAGATCATACCCACCCAGACCATAAGCATCAGAGTGCATGGACCTCTGAAGGAAGACATCATGGCTGAGTATGCACTTTCTATGGATGGCAGGACGGCTTATATGGAAATGGCGGCTGCAAGCGGACTGACACTTGTGCCACAAGATAGGCGCAACCCTATGGTTACCACCACTTATGGCGTAGGCGAAATGATTGCTGATGCTGTAAGACGTGGTTGCAAAACCATCATCATGGGATTAGGCGGAAGTGCTACCTGTGACGGTGGACGTGGCATGATAATGGCTTTGAGAGATAATGACTGCCTCAATCCCGACTGCGATGTGATTGCCGCCTGCGATGTAAGCAATCCGCTGTTTGGCAGAAACGGTGCCGCTTACATCTTCGCGCCGCAGAAGGGTGCTACTCCAGAACAGGTAGCCTTATTGGATAATCATCTCCGAACTTTCGCCAGAGAGACAGAGCTTGCTGGCATTGCCTCCCCCTTTCTGGCGGATTATCCCGGAGCAGGGGCAGCAGGCGGTTTAGGCTATGCTCTCCTCGCATATCTCAAGGCAGAGTTGCATTCCGGCATTGACATCATGCTTGATCTTGCCAATTTCGATGAAGCAATAAAAGATGCTGACCTCGTTGTCACTGGTGAAGGGAAGTCTGACGAACAGACACAGATGGGTAAAGTGCCGCATGGAGTATTGAGGCGGTGTAAGAAATTGGGAGTGCCGGTATGGTTGCTATCAGGCTCTATAGAAGATACATCTGGAATACTCACTAAAAGTTTTGATTTCATCAGAAGCATCAATGATGGCGACAATCGTCCTATCTCTGTACTCTTACAGGCCGATGTGGCAAAAGAGAATTTGACTAAGACAATGAAAAATCTTAAAATCAAAAAACAATGAATAGAATAGCATTTATCACAGGTGCCACAAGTGGCATCGGAGAAGCCTGCGCTCGCAAGTTTGCTAAGGGCGGCTATGACTTGATTCTCACTGCACGTCGTGCAGATAAACTGGCTGAGATAAAGCAGGAGTTGGAGTCTGAAAAGACAAAAGTGGAGGTTTTGGCATTTGATGTCCGTGATGCTAAGGCGGCCAAGGAAGCAATAGAGTCACTAAAGCCGGAATGGCAGAAGATAGATGTGCTCATCAATAATGCTGGTCTGGCTCTCGGTTTGGAGAAAGAGTATGAGGGCAATCCGGACGACTGGAATACGATGATAGACACAAATATAAAGGGACTCCTTACTATGACGCGTCTTATCGTCCCTGGTATGGTGAAACGCAATGAGGGTCATGTAATCAACGTGGGAAGCGTGGCAGGAGATGCTGCGTATGCTAACGGTAATGTCTATTGCGCTACGAAAGCGGCTGTAAAGGCTATAACTGATGGCTTGCGCATTGATGTTGCTGAATCTGCCGTGCGTGTCACTAATCTCAAGCCGGGATTGGTGGAAACAAACTTCAGCAATATTCGTTTCCATGGCGACAACCAACGTGCAGAGAATGTCTATAAAGGCATCACGCCTCTTACAGGAGCCGACATAGCCGATGTAGCATTCTATGCAGCGTCAGCTCCTAAGCATGTGCAAATAGCAGAAGTCCTTATCCTCGCAACGCATCAAGCGAGTGGCAGCGTGATACATAGGGAAATGTAGGTTGGCTTGCGGGATGAAATATCAATATAATGATAGGTTGTCTGGTTGTTTAGTTGTTTTGTTGTCTGGTTGATTGGTTGATTGGTTGATTGGTACTGTCTTCCAGACAGCCGTCTCTCTCTTTCACGTAATCCCGAGACTTCGTCCCGGGTTACTCTCGCTGCGCTCGGTATTGGCTTCCAGCCAAATCTACCAACAAAGAACTATACAACAAGACTAATAAACAACTATACAACTATACAACAAGACTAATAAACAACTATACAACAAGGCTAATAAACAACTATACAACAAGACAACAAACCTGTCTGGAAGACAGTACCGAGCGCAGCGAGAGTAACCCGGGACGAAGTCTCGGGATTTATAAAGCCGAGTAGTGCGGCTGTCTGGAAGACAGTACCTTGCTCCTGCGTTATAGTACGAACAAACCAATCAACAACCAACAACCAATAACCAACGACCTTTAAAAAAGCTGTCCGATGAAACATCAGTCCTTATAAATGCAGTTTTTTAACGGTTGTTAATACTTTTTCCTGCACTTTTTATGAAAAATATTTTTTATCATTTGTAATTCCACCCTTCCACCTCTGTGTATCTATCGCTTTGATAATCAACTAATTGAACATGGTGGAATTATGGGTGGAATATGGGTGGAATTACGTGAAGTTCCACCAGTAATTCCACCATAATTCCACCCCATCTAACGCACTGAATATTAAGCATATAGACCATGCAAGGTGGAACTATGGAACTTCACTCACAAAAAATTATTTTCTGAGAATAACAGCCGAAAAGTTGTGAATAGATGTTAAATAAATGCTTTTTGCAGTCCAATTTACTTCAGGGATGGCCTCCCCACCCCTCATTGGAGGGGCTTTTCTATATACTGATTGGTCTGTTAGAGTC
>URJQ01000158.1 GCA_900548195.1 uncultured Prevotella sp. | reverse complement strand
GCTACGATGAATGAGCCCGGGAATTTGTCGCCCACGGACTTCTTCAGACGCAGAATCTCGTTGTAATCGGTGGTGGAACCGATGGTGTATTTCAGCATATTGCCATCCTTGTAGTAGTCGGCTTTCTCGCCTTTGAAGCGTGAGTCGCTGTCTTTCAGCACTCTGTCAGAGATGAATATCTGGATTTTGAAGACGGGAGCGCCACTTGTCTTTTCAGTCACGGCGGTCTTGTCATTCTCCTTGTTCTTGTTTCGTGAAGCCCTGTCGCGTGTGGATTTGCCCTCCGCATTTGCTTGCTTCTGCGATGTGGCGTCCTTATTGTTGCTGGAATCGCGCACTTCTGTGAGCTGTTTTGTCACAGGCTTTTCCTCTTCCTGACTGCCGGCAGGTGTTGGTAGCATCACGTCAGATGAGTGTTCGGTGACGTAATCGGTGTTTCCGCCAGCGTTTTTCTGCTTGTATTTGATGAAAGCATTATAGAGGCCTTTGGCAATATTGTCGATGGTGGCGCTGTTGTTGAGGCTTTGTTCCTCGTCAGGAGTGGAGATAAATCCTACTTCCACGAGGCAACTTGGCATGGATGTCTCTCTGAGCACCAGGAATCCAGCCTGCTTGACGCCTTTGTTTTGTCTTTTGGCAAGTGAGCATACATTGCTTTGCACGAGTTTTGCAAACTCCACACTCTTTGCCATGAAGTGGTCTTGCAGAAATTCAAAGATGATATAGCTCTCTGACGAGTTAGGGTCGAAGCCTTCATAATGCTGCTTATAGTCTTTCTCGACGAGGATAACAGAGTTCTCTCGCTTTGCCACGTCGAGGTTTTCGCTGGCACGGTGCATACCGAGCGTGTAGGTTTCAAATCCTCTTGCTATCTTCTTGTTTGGCAAAGAATTGGTGTGAATAGAGATAAAGAGGTCAGCCTTTGCTTTGTTTGCTATTTCTGCTCTGGTATGAAGTGGCACGAAGACGTCCTTCTTTCTCGTATATATCACTCGGACATCAGGGCAGTTTCGCTCCACGTATCCTCCGAAAGCGAGTGCTGTGCGCAGGTTGATGTCTTTTTCCTTTGAGAAAGCGCCCAGCGCTCCGGCATCATGTCCGCCGTGTCCGGCATCTATTACGAGTGTGAATTTGTCGGAGGCAGCCCATGAAAATGCTGTCCCTGCAAGGAATATGATGAGTGTGAGAACAAATCTGTTACGCATGGATAGAGAGAAATATCTGCAAAATTACATAAAAAATAAGATATACGTATATATGCGCGTACCTATTTAGGATTTATTTACATTTGCCTAATAGTCAGACAAACTAAAACCGGCAACAAATTTCCACGCCGGCACCATTCATGTCATACGGCATAGGCGGTGCCACTTTCTTCACGTTGACACGCACCATCGTAGTGGCAGGAAAGAGAGATTTCAGTCTTCTGACTATCCTTCCAGCCACGTGTTCCACCAGTTTTGATGGTATTTTCATCTCTTCCACCACGGTGTCAGCCACGGTGGCATAGTTTATAGTGTCATCGAGATTGTCCGTCTGGCAGGCATTTTCCAGCGGATATTCCATCGTGACGCTGACGATATAGTCGTTGCCCACCGTCTTTTCCTGCTCCAGCACTCCATGGAAAGCGTGCATACGTAGTGAGTCGATGTAGATATTTCCTGTCATCATTCCTCTTCCGGCATATATTTCTTGAGTGCGCGTGCCACGCCGTTTTTCCACATATTGAGCATTTCGCCCTTGAATGTGAGCGACTCTATGAGCTTGACCACGAGGCGTATAGGCATACGGTAGCGCAGTACGCCGGATATGAGTTTGGCATAGTTCCAGCAGTCGGGATTGAACTTTTCGGAAAGTCCCTCCACAGTGGTCTTGTATCCGCGACGATTTTCAAACTGGAAGTCGTATCTATGTGTGCCATCCTCGTTGGTCTGACGTATTATCTTGCCATCGACCACGGTCTTTGGCAGCACGATACCTTCCTCATCGTCCTGTATTCCGGTGAATATTTCGTAAGGTCTGCCGTCGAGCAGTCCGACGAAAGCCACCCATTTCTCTTTATTGTTCTGAAAGCGCACCACGTCGCATTCGAGCACTTGCGGGCGTTCCACTACTATCTCTTCGTTCTTGTCGTAGTCCATGTAAAAAATCAGTTTATGTCAAACAATCATGCAAAAATACACTTTTTCCCTAAGATACGGAAATCTTTCCTTGAAAAAAATCCACTTTGGCTTATCTTTGTTCTTTTTCCGAGTCTGTTTTGCCAAAGCATCAGAGTAGGTCGATGATTTCCTTCAGCGCATTGACCACATATTGTGGCTGTCGTGGCGGAACGAAAGAAGGGTCCCATCTATTGAAGAGCATGGTGTCTATGCCGGCATCCATGGCTCCGATGATGTCGGTGTTGTAGTTGTCGCCAATCATCAGCGTGGACTTAGGGTCGGCTTTAGTTTGGCTGAAGGCATAGTCGAAGAATTGCCTTGACGGCTTGTTCGCTCCGGCATCCTCGCTCAGGATTATGGTGTCGAAATAATCTATGAGTCCGCAGGCGGTGAGTTTCTTGTATTGCACTTCGTGAAAGCCGTTGCTGCAGATATGCAGACGGTAGCCGGCGGCCTTCAGATGATCCATCAGTTGCTGTGCTCCATCGACGAGTCCAGGCTTCACCGAGCACAGTTCCAGGAACTTATCGCTTATCTCCAGGCATTTTTCCTCCGTGATATTCTCCAGTCCTCTGCCGAGACTGAGCGGTCTGCGGAAGCGTTCCACGATGAGATAATGTCGCTCTATCTCGCCTTTGGAGTAGAGTCCCCACAGTTCGACATTCGTTTTCCAATATGCTTCATAGAAGTCATTTGGGTCATCGAAGTGGTCATCGAGGTGGAAGAAGTCGTACAGTTCGGCGAGTGAGAGGATAGCATTCCCACGTGTGTCGTAGAGAGTGTCGTCGAAGTCGCAGAAGAGGTCGGTGTATTTCTTATTGGTCATTTTTATGTCTTGTCTTTGTTTTTATGGTGCAAAGGTAGTAAAATAATTCATAATTCACAATTCGCGATAAATAATTCTTTCGCAAGTGGAGATAATGCCCCTCGGTCCACACGGCAGTGGGGAAATGAAAAACATCAATAGAGAAGAATAAGAAAAAAATAGAAAAATATATTTGTTTATTTTTATTTATTGATTTTTTACAAAGCATAAGCAACGCAAGAAGCAAAAAGTGTTCGAAATTTCGGTTTTTGAAAAGTAAATGAAAGCGCTTGCGTAACTATCTGATATGCAATGCGTTGTGAAAGCATAGTTTTTAGGGTGTAAAAGCATAGATATTAGGAGGTAATAACTATGATATTAGGCGGTAAAAGCTATGTTATTGCAACGTGAAAACTAAGATATTGCAAAATGAAGGCTTTGCTTTCATTTTTTGTTCTATTTTTCCTTATAGCTTGAGGTCGCAAATAATGTAGAGAACAAGCAGTCAAGTGATTGTATTATCTGTGATAAAAGTTGGGAGGAAAGATGTTTGGCATTTTCGCCTTTTTTACTTAACTTTGCACCCGAAATATAACAAAATGAATATGAAAGAACTGAATATAGATAAATGCAAATGCGCATTATTCGACCTTGACGGCGTGGTGTTTGACACTGAGACACAGTATTCCATCTATTGGGGAAGCGAGGCACGTCGCTACCATCCTGAGATTCCAGACCTGGAATATAAGATAAAAGGAATGCCGCTCACAGAGATTTATGAGAAATACTTTGCCGACGTGCGCGATGAATGGAAAGATATGACTGCCAGACTCAATGAGTTTGAGAAATGTATGAAGTATGATTACATCAATGGATTTCTGCCTTTCATCAATCATCTGCGTGAGGCAGGGATAAAATGCGCCGTGGTGACGAGCAGCAACCGCCCCAAGATGGAGAGCGTGGCACGCCAGCGTCCGGAACTTTCCGACCTCTTTGATGCTATTCTCACAGCGGAAGACTTCACGAAAGGCAAGCCAGATCCTGACTGTTACCTCATGGGAATGGCACGCTTCGGATGCACCAAGGATGAGACCATCGTCTTTGAGGACAGCGTCAACGGACTGAAATCCGGTCGCGCGTCAGGTGCTTACGTCGTGGGACTTGCCACTACCAATCCTGCCGACGTCGTGGCAGAATACTCCGACATTGTGATAAGTGATTTCACAGAGCTGGGTTGATTTCTTGATAGGTTGTGGGTCGTTGGTTGTTGGTTGTTTAGTTGAATGCAAAGACTTCCAATTAGAAAACCAAACGACAAGAAAACCAAACGACAGGATTTGGCTGGAAGCCAATACCGAGCGCAGCGAGAGTTACCCGGGACGAAGTCTCGGGATTACCGCAAAGGAGGGAATGGCTGTCTGGAAGACAGTACCAGATTAAGCCCTCCCCAACCCCTCCTTGGAGGGGCTTTTCTTTAGTTACGGATAGTCAGCTTGAGTCTCAAATAGCCAGTACCAGACTTATCATCTCCCAGGGGGGACAGGAGGGGGCTTCATCCGTGAAAGAATATCTACTTGACAGCATTTA
>URJQ01000157.1 GCA_900548195.1 uncultured Prevotella sp. | reverse complement strand
CAAGAGAGTATAGATATTATAATAATGAAAAACAAATATTATTATCTATTCATTATCAAAATAATTTTGATTACCTACTTATAATTTTATCATCACTTATTTGCTTATATCAAATAATAATAGTACATTTGCTGTGGAAATCTAAACATTGAAGATTATGTCACTCAAGTTATATCCATTAGGCATACAGACTTTTGAGCGAATCCGAAGGGAAGACAAGCTCTACATCGACAAGACGGAATACGTTTACCGCCTGACTCACACCAGCGGCACATATTTCTTCTTGGGACGTCCGCGCCGATTTGGAAAATCATTGTTTCTTACCACTCTCCAGAGTTACTTTGAAGGCAAGAAAGACCTGTTCGAAGGCCTCGCTATCGAACAGATGGAAAAGGAGTGGACGGAATATCCTGTGCTCCACTTTGACATGAGCGGAGGCAAACACATGGACAAGGAACAGCTGGAGAGGTATCTCGCATTCATTCTGGAAGCAGAAGAGAAGAAATGGGGAATCACCAATCCGCAAATAGATGCCAACAACCGATTGACACAACTTATCAACACGGCATACGAAAAATCAGGAAAACAGGTAGTGGTGCTTGTTGACGAATATGATGCACCGATGCTGGATGTGGCTCATGAACAACAGCAATTGGATGCCCTGCGTAATATCATGCGCAATTTCTATAGTCCTTTGAAGTACAGCGAAGCAAAACTGCGCTTTGTATTTATGACTGGCATCACCAAGTTTTCTCAAGTCAGCATCTTCAGCGAACTGAACAACATCACAAACATATCTATGAATGATGATTTTGCAGGTATCTGTGGCATAACCAAAGAAGAACTCCTTACGCAAATGTCGGAAGACATCGAGCAACTTGCCCAAAGAATGGACATGACGAAAGAGCAAGTCATCGACAAACTGAAAGAGAATTATGACGGCTATCATTTCACAAGATTCTCACCCGACATCTTCAATCCATACAGCCTGCTGAACTGCTTTGCGGAAAACAAATTCGGATCCTATTGGTTTTCTTCCGGCACTCCCACATATCTCATCAATATGATGCGCAGATACGGGGTAGTCCCTACAGATGTCATCACGCGAGTGGAAGCTGATGCCAGCGAGTTTGATGCTCCTACGGAGAATATGCCTACCATCATGCCTCTGCTTTACCAAAGCGGATATATCACCATCAAGGAATATAATGAAGACTACAATTATTTCGTCCTTGACGTTCCTAACAAGGAGGTGAAGATGGGACTGACCAAGGCATTGATTCCATCATACGTCACACAGAATACGCTTGCTACAACCAATACCGCCCGCCGTATCGCACAGGCATTGGACATGCAAAATATAGAGGAAGCTTTAGCAATGCTACAGACATTCCTGGGAACAGTGCCTTACTGCAACAATACCAATTACGAGGGACATTACCAGCAGATGCTCTTCATCATCTTCTCTCTGCTTGCAGACTATCTGTTGGACGTAGAAGTACATACACCCAACGGCAGAGTTGATATCGTACTACTCACCCATACAGACCTTTTCCTGCTGGAAATCAAAATGGACAAGAATGCGCAAACTGCAATGCGGCAAATCAACCTCAAGAACTATCACAAACGCTTTGCGCTATGTGGCAAGCCGATAACAAAAGTCGGTATCAACTTTAACAGCACTGCAGGGAATATTGAAAATTGGGTAATCGAAAAAGCATAACATAAAAAAATCGGTCAAGCAAAAGACAAATCCAAGAATTTGCCTTTGCTTGACCGATTGTCATTTATTCTTTCATTGCTCACCAGCAGCCTCCTGCGGCTTTTCCCCCACGATTACCTTGACACGCGAGATGCGACGCTGCTCTTTCTTCAGCACTTCAAATGTGAGATGCTTGAATGTGAGAACCTCGTGGATGCCAGGGAAATCACCTTTCAATTCAAGGAGCAAGCCAGCAAGCGTGTCAGCATCCTCCACATCATCGAAGATGTCATCATCAAGCTTGAGGAGGCGGCAGAAGTCTGTCAACTGTGTCTTACCCTCAAAGACGTAAGTGTTATAATTGAGCTTGATATATTGCATCTCTTCCTCATCGTACTCATCATTGATTTCGCCTACTATCTCCTCAAGGATGTCCTCCATAGTGATGAGTCCGCTCGTACCGCCAAATTCATCTACCACGATAGCGATATGCACCTTATTCTGCTGAAACTCACGAAGCAAGTCATCTATTTTCTTTGTTTCAGGCACGAAATAAGCAGATCTGACGAGGCTCTGCCAGCGGAATGATGCAGGTTTGTCAATATGAGGAAGTAAATCCTTGATATAGAGCACGCCTGTAATATTATCGAGACTGCCCTGGCAGACTGGTATTCGGCTGTAATTATTGTCAACAATGCACTTCAATACTTCTGTGAAGGAAGAACGAATATCAAGGCTGACAATATCCTGACGGCTCGTCATCACCTCGCGCGCCATCTCATCGCCAAAGCGGATGATACCCTGAAGCATACTTTTCTCTTCACGTATCTCTTCCTTATCTGTCAATTCGAGAGCCTGCTCCAAGTCATCGATACTGAGCACATGATTCTTCTGCTGCACTATCTTTTCTGCAAGAATACCACTTGACAGCAGAATAGTCTCCAAGGGCCAGAACACCTGACGGCACACCATGATACCACCAACCGCATTACGACAAAAACTTAGTGGAGAAATACGGCTATATACCTTTGGAATTATCTCGCCAAAGAGAAGAAGAAGGAAGGTCAGCAGGACGGTGACACAAAGAAACTGCAACCAATAAGCATTGCCAAAATCCACCATCTGGGAAAAGATATAATTGCACAGCATGATAATGGTCACATTGACAAGATTATTGGTTATCAATATCGTGGCGAGGGTTCGCTCACTATCCTCACGCAGCATCTGAATGTTTCGGTCCCTTGCACTATGATCTGGAGACAGTTCAGACAAGTCCTTCGGCGTAAGACTGAAGAATGCTATCTCCGAACCGCTTGCGAAACCAGAAACGAGAAGCAACACGATGACACCGACAATGGAGAGTATCACGCCTATTGTCGGGGGATAAAAACTCACTTCGAGAAATGATGAAAATATACTGGATGTAATCAAGAGTACGAATTATTTAGATTGAAAATACAAAAAAAGAGAAATCAACCCTCAAAGGCTGCTCCGGAAGGTGTCTCCTTAGCAGACTTTGGAGTCAACATCTCCATACTGTCAACTTGAATTTCAGTAGCAAACTGGCGCTGTCCCTTAGCATCATTATACACGCGATATTTCAGTCGACCTTCGACGTAGAGCTTATCACCCTTACGCACATACTGCTCCACTACCTTTGCCAATCTACGATAGAAAACGAGATTATGCCAATCTGTACGGTCGGGCACACTCGTTCCATTAGGAAGGGTATAGCCCTTCTCAGTAGTAGCAATACGCAACTGAGCCACCGCCTGGTCTGCATCATAATAATGCACATCAGGGTCTGTGCCGACATTGCCTATAAGCATCACCTTATTCATAAGCATTAAAGGCGGGGATAAAGATGCCCACCATATATATATAAAATAATTACATACTTCGCTTTCGTGTCAAACGGACTGACGAAACAGCATCAGTTGACAATAAATTACGCTTATTGATAATCTACTTCAAACGTCAGTGACGTGCTGTGACTGGGCGAGAGTATAGTTTTTTTTACTTACAAGTGCCAAGGAACTTGAAAGAGAAATTCTTGCCTTTAGCAGAAGGAAACTGTGAGCGAGAGTCCACTCTTTCGAGAAGATGGTCAACTATGCGCTTGTAGCAATCCATTCCAGACTCTGCCTTTACCTGAGCACTGAAGACAGTGTCACGATACTCACACTTGCCTGTGGAAGGAACAGTAAGCACACGCTTGAAACTGAGAGTCCCCTCATACCAACCTGGTCGCACGGCATTGAGACGAGCGAGCTGAGGATTTTCGAGATGTGCAACGTCAGGAGAAACAGTGCGAAGAGCCTTCTTTGCCTTGAAATCAGCCATACATGCAGCCTCGGTCTTGATGATAATGAAATAGACGCGTGGACGCACCTTGTATCTCTTAGGATAGTAAGCATCAGCAGCAACATACTCGCGGATATCATTCTCAAGATCAGGAGTCATCTTGATCTCAGGAATGGAAGAGAGGAAATCAATGGCTTCATCTACAGTAGAGACAAGCACCTCGTTATCAAAATATCTAAGATATAAATTCATAAAGTCAAAGAATAATTCTAAGTTTGGATTCTAAGTGTAGGTGGTCAAATTATTATAATAAAATTAGTGGTCAGAATTATTGCACTACATAGTGTGAAAAAGCAATTAGTGTTTTCCCTTCTCGACAGCAATAAAATGCTTGTGCCACTTAATGAATGTTTCAACGAACAGAAATAATATGCACTAAAAAAAAACGAAACGTGCATAAACAACAAAAGCCTCTGAAACAGAGGCTTCCGAATGTTGGAGCGGAAAACGGGACTCGGACCCGCGACCCCAACCTTGGCAAGGTTGTGCTCTA
>URJQ01000156.1 GCA_900548195.1 uncultured Prevotella sp. | reverse complement strand
GCTTGTCTTCCTTAGCCTGAGCATAGAGGTCGCGCAGAATCTTCATGCCTTCCTCCAGTTCATCGCCTTCAACCTTCTGTGTTACAAGAAGTTTGATGCGGTCCTTATCGTAGTCGCCGAGCATCTCCATGAATGCGTCAGCCTGGTTGTTCTCACAGCCGAGAGAGAGTACGAGCACAGCGCCTGCATTTGGATGCAAGCAGATGTCGCGCAACACCTTACGGGTGTTCTCATGGTCGCCTGAAAGCTGAGAGCAGCCATAGTTATGGTGCCATGCGTGGATGGCGTCGATTCCCTCGCAGTTGGTCTCCTTCTTCAGGAGTTCAACAAGCTTCTCTGCGATTCCGTTCACGCAGCCCACAGTAGGGACCACCCAGATTTCGTTTCTTACACCTACTTCGCCGTTCTTGCGAACGAATCCCTTGAAGGTGCGGTTCTCCTGTGCGATGTTCAACTGCTCGTCTACAGGGTTGTAGGTGTACTCCAGAGTTCCGGCGAGATTGGTCTTGAGATTATTCTCGTTCACCCATTCGCCCTGCTTCAGGTCCTTCTTGGCGTGGCCGATTGGATAACCGTACTTGATGATGTCCTTTCCTTCGGCAGCATCGTCGATGAGCACCTTATGTCCAGCAGGAGTATCCTGCAACAGGGTGATGGTCTTACCATCTACCTCAATCACTTCGCCCTTCTTCATTGGGCGCAAGCAAACCACTACCGAGTCGGCAGGGTTAATCTTGATAAAGCTTGATAGTTTCATTCTGTAGTTTTGTTTTTGTTTATTTATATATTTATAATTTCTATTTTCTTGCTTCTTCATTTCTGCCTTAGATCTGCGTTCTGCGGTAGAAATCGATATTCTCCTTCATCAGCAGCTCGATAGGCATGTAATTCACTGGATTCACCTTCTTCTTGAGAACGATGGCACGGAAGAGAGTATCCACACAATAGTAACCCTGCATATAGGCATGCTGTGCGATGAGGAACGAGATGCTGCCTTCGCGCAGACATTCAGCATTTTTTTCTACCATATCGTAACCCATAATCTGAATATTACGACGATTAGACTTAAGCAGGAATTCACCTACGAGGTGAGCTTTAGAATTGAGAGTGATACAATGATGGATATCTGTATTGTCTGAGAAGAATTTCTCCAGTCTTGCTGTGTAATCCTTTCTTGTAGATTCATAAGGAAGATCGAGTATAACGATTTCGACATCAGGGAAATGATCCTTCATATAATGTCTGAATCCTACTTCGCGGTTATCTTGCTGCTTACTTGCGACATTGGTTCCATCAAGAGTCTGCTTCATTAGCATGATTCTATTTTCCTTATTAGCAATAAGCATCAACATTTTGGCTGCGAAATATCCACTTGCAAAAGAGTCTTGACCATAAAAAGCAAGTGGACGGAGGTCCGGCATATATGAGTCAAGCATAATGAATGGAATGTTCCTCTCATGGAGCTGGTCCGTGAACTTTCTTGTCATCTCAAGACGAGAAGGCACGATTATTACGCCATCAGGTGTATCAGCAAGAATTTTCTCATATTGCTCCGTGAATGTAACTTCATCTTTGCGCTTATAATAATGTATTTTGATGTTGACATTTAGGTCGCGACGAGTCTCACAGCATTTCAGTTGACCTTGTTCTACTTCTTCCCAGTAAGCCTCGCTTTCGTGGCGTGGCATGAGGCAATGGAAGTTATAGGATCTGTTATGCGCAAGAGCACTTGCATACATATTTGGCACATAATTCATTTCGTCGAGGGCTTTTTGTACCAACACAAGGGCTTTAGGAGATACGTTTGGACGATTATGAAGCACACGATCAACCGTACCGACGCTTACGCCGGCTTTCTCTGCGATGTCCTTGATTGTGATGCGTAGCGAGCCTGAACTTTCTCTTTCTCGCTTTTTCTTTTTTAATTTATCATCTTGCGCATCATTATTTTTGCGTGAAGCAGACTTCCCCTTTTTCTTTTCATTTCCTTTTTTAGTAGATGAAGTAGAACCTTTGGGGCGTCCGCGTTTTGGCTTTTGCTCATCCGTTGGCATCATTCCGCCTTCCGGATTGATATCCATGTCTTTTATTGATACGTTTCCTGACTTGTTTGTCATTTCTGTTTTTGGGATAGTTTATACGATTGTAGTATCTTATTTCTAATGATTTTGCAAAAATAATAAAAAAAAGCGAATTAAGGACGTATCTTATATATAAAATATTCAAATAATTGGAAAATAGAGTTTTTTTTGAAGTTTTTTTTTTGAATTTGATAAAGTTTTAGTAATTTTGCGAACGAAAATACTTTGAACGATTAAATCTCATACATATTAACATATAATTAACTAACTATGGCAAAAGTAGTAACACTCGGCGAAATCATGCTTCGCCTTTCTCCTAACGGTCAGGACCGTTTTATACAGACCGACATTTTCCGTATCATCCCTGGCGGTGGCGAGGCTAACGTGGCAATTAGTTGCGCAAACTATGGACACGATGCTTATTTCGTAACTAAGCTTCCTGCTCACGAAATCGGTCAGATTGCAGTAAACTCACTCCGTCGCTATGGTGTTAACACCAAATTTATCGCTCGTGGTGGTGATCGTGTAGGTCTCTATTACTGTGAGACTGGTGCTTCAATGCGTCCTTCAAAGGTTATTTATGACCGTGCACACTCTGCTATTGCAGAAGCAGATCCACAGGATTTCGACTTTGATGCTATCATGGAAGGTGCAGACTGGTTCCATTGGTCTGGCATTACTCCAGCTATTTCTGATAAGGCTGCAGAACTTACACGCCTTGCTTGTGAAGCTGCAAAGCGTCACGGTGTTACAGTCTCTGTTGACCTCAACTTCCGTAAGAAGCTTTGGACTTCAGAGAAGGCTATTTCAATCATGCGCCCTCTGATGCAGTATGTAGATGTCTGCATCGGTAATGAGGAGGATGCAGAGCTTTGTCTTGGTTTCAAGCCTGATGCAGACGTAGAAGGTGGCGAGACGAATGCTGCTGGCTATGAGGGCATCTTCAAGCAGATGAAGGAGACTTTCGGTTTCAAGTATGTTGTTTCTACTCTCCGTGAATCATTCTCTGCTACATTCAATGGCTGGAAGGCCCTTATCTATGATGGTAAGGAATTCTATCAGTCTAAGCGTTATGAGATCAATCCAATCATCGACCGTGTAGGTGGTGGTGACTCTTTCTCTGGTGGTCTTATCCATGGTCTTCTTACTAAGGCTACTCAGGGTGAGGCTCTTGAGTTTGCAGTTGCAGCTTCTGCACTTAAGCACACTATCAATGGCGACTACAACCTCGTATCTGTTGCAGAGGTAGAGGCACTCGCTGGTGGTGCTGCTAATGGTCGCGTTCAGCGTTAAAGATAATATTTAGGGCTTATGAGGTAAGCTTTTGGCAATAACTTCATTAGCCCTATTTGGTAATATATAATTCTTAAGAAGCAAATGGCAAAATTTGATAAATTGGCAGTAATGGCAAAGATAGCCGCTGCCCCAATGGTTCCTGTATTCTATAATAAGGATGTAGAAGTATGTAAGAATGTCATAAAGGCTTGTTACGAAGGTGGAGTTCGCGCTTTTGAGTTTACCAACCGTGGAGACTTTGCCCATGAGGTCTTCGGAGAACTGTCTCATTGGGCTTCCGAAGCTTGCCCTGAACTTGCTCTCGGTATCGGCTCTGTGGTAGATGCTCCTACTGCAGCTCTCTATATCCAGCTTGGTGCTAACTTTGTAGTTGGTCCGCTCTTCAATCCAGATATCGCTGTAGTTTGCAATCGTCGTTGCATCACTTATTGTCCAGGTTGTCTCACACCATCAGAGATTGGCAAGGCACAGGAAGTAGGATGCGACTTCACAAAGGTATTCCCTGGAGATGTTGTAGGTCCAAATCTCATCAAGGGTCTTATGGCTCCAATGCCATGGTCAAAAATCATGGTTACTGGCGGTGTTGCCCCTGAGAAGGAGAATCTTGAGAAATGGTTCAAGGCAGGCGTATTCTGCGTAGGCATGGGCTCTAAGCTCTTCCCTAAGGATAAGGTTGCTGCTGGTGACTGGCAGTATATCACTGACAAATGTAAGGAAGCTCTCGGCTATTGTGCAGAGGCTCGTGCATAATATATTTCATTCTAAAGGCTTCATACAGTTTTGCTTAGCATTGACTGTATGGAGCCTTTTGCTTTGTTCGGCTTGCTCTTCTGATAATGATGGTATTCAGGAGGTGGATAGGCTGAACGACATTTCTTATGCCACAAGGTATCAAGATTTGGATTCGTCTCATACTTACGCCTTGAGAGCTTCAGAGTTGGCAAAGCAAATAGGATACCGAGATGGAATTGCAGAATCTGCAATCAATGAGACTTTTTATGAAATAGCTCGTCTGAATTATCAGAAGGCAGATTCTCTTCTTTCTTTGGCAGATTCCGTTTCTTCTAACGAGATTATTGAATTAAACGTAGAAGTTCAGCGCATGCGCTTGTGTCAAAGAAGATCACAAAACAAGGACTTCTACTTTCATAAGACCTATGCAGATAACATTATAACAAACTTAGGAGACAATCCTTCAAATCTTTCCAAGCGAGATAGGAAGCAATATACGAATATATCAAAGATGTGCTACCTATCAACAAGACGGAAGAGCAAAAAC
>URJQ01000155.1 GCA_900548195.1 uncultured Prevotella sp. | reverse complement strand
TAAATTGAAAATAATGGTCAAAAAATTTGGATATTAACATAGAAAGCGGATTGACGCGGATGCTTCGCTCGGTGGGAGGTACTGTCTTCCAGCCAAATTCACCATCTATGCCACTAAACAACCAAAAACCCACAGCCGACAACCTATTTTTATATATTTTTATTTATTGATATTTTCACTTCCCCACACACGTAACCCACCAAAAAAAACAGGAAATCGTTTTGCAGGACGGCATTTTTTATATAACTTTGCGCCGTTGAAATACGTAGATGTGATATTGCCATTAGGGATTGACGCCCTTTATACTTACTCCGTGCCTGACGACATGGAGCAAAAAGTGGTGCCGTATGTCAGGGTGAAGGTGCCTCTTGGAATCACTAAGACATATACCGCAATAGTGGTCAGCGTGGCAGATACACTGAAGAACGGCATAGACCCAGAGAAGGTGAAACCTATCGTGGCAGTAATAGATGCCCATCCCGTCTTGCTCTCAGAGCAATATCGCCTCTGGACCTGGATAGCATCCTACTATATGTCGCCCATCGGCGATGTCTATCGTTGCGCTTTGCCGACAGGCATGAAGACAGAAGGCATATATAGGGCAAAGACCGAGACCTTCGTAGGACTTTCAGAGAATTACCATAGCGAACAGGCAATCCATCAAGCGCTCAACAGTCTGGTGAGAGCACCAAAGCAACTGGCGGCTTTCAATGCCTTTCTTGCCCTCACCCATTGGGACACCATCACGGGAGAGTCAACAGAAATGCCAGTGGCAGAGATTACGCGCGAGGCTCTGATGAATGAAACGCATAGCAATATCGCCACCATCAAGGGACTTTGCGACAAGGAGATACTACGTCTCTACGATAAGGAAGTGGGCAGACTCAATGAATCAGGCACACCACATCCAGAGAATATCAAGCCACTGAACGAAAACCAGCAGCGAGCATACGACGAAATCCGCCAACAATGGGAGAAGCATAATGTATGCCTGCTCCACGGAGTGACATCCAGCGGTAAGACAGAGATTTACATCTCAATGATCCAGCGTGCCATCGACGAGGGAAAACAGGTGATGTACCTACTGCCGGAGATAGCCCTGACGGTGCAAATCACGGAAAGGCTGCATCGCGTCTTTGGCAATCGCCTCGGAATCTACCATTCCAAATACTCAGATGCCGAGCGTGTGGAGATATGGCAGAAGCAGCTCTCAGACGAACCTTACGACGTGATACTCGGAGCACGCTCAGCCGTTTTCCTCCCATTCCAGCGTCTCGGACTGGTGATAATCGACGAAGAGCACGAGACCTCCTTCAAGCAGCAGGACCCAGCGCCACGCTATCACGCACGGTCAGCGGCTATAGTGCTGGCACAGATGTATGGGGCAAAGACACTTCTCGGCACGGCAACGCCAAGTATGGAGTCATACTATAATGCGCAGCAGGGGAAATACGGCTTTGTCACGCTGATGCAAAGGTATAAAGACTTGCAGTTGCCAGAGATAAAAGTGGTGGATACCAAGGATTTGCGTCGCAGAAAGTTGATGAAAGGATTACTTTCGCCCGCTCTCCGCGATGCTGTCAGGGAGGCGTTGCAGAATGGCGAGCAGGTCATACTGTTTCAGAATCGTCGCGGTTTCTCGCCAGTGATAGAATGCAGGGAATGCTGCTGGGTGCCACATTGTGTCAACTGCGACGTGGCGCTGACGTATCACAAGAATATGAATCAGTTGACGTGCCACTACTGCGGCTACACTTACCGTATGCCAACGGAGTGTCCAGAGTGTCAGAACACTCATCTCACCGACCGTGGATTTGGCACGGAGAAGATAGAGGACATCATCCGCGAGGAATTTCCGGAGGCAAGGATAGCACGCATGGACCTCGACACCACGCGCACCCGCAATGCTTACGAGCGAATAATAGGTGAGTTTTCATCGCATAAGACCAACCTGCTCATCGGAACGCAGATGGTGACAAAGGGACTGGACTTTGATAATGTCAGCGTGGTGGGCATACTGTCTGCCGATTCGATGCTCAATGTGCCGGATTTCCGGGCTTGGGAGCATGCCTTCATGATGATGACGCAGGTGGCAGGACGAGCAGGAAGAAAAGGAAAGCGCGGACTGGTGATAATGCAGACCGGGCGTCCGGAGCTGCCAGTGATACATCAGATAGTGAAGAATGACTATAAGACATTCTATAGAAGTCTGGAACTGGAGCGAAGCGAATTTCGTTATCCACCGTTTACCCGACTCATCTATATCTACCTCAAGCACCGTGACAATCAGATAGTGGAGACGGCAGGCATCGAGTTTGCCAATCGCTTGCGACAATCGCTCGGAGCCAGAGTACTGGGTCCCGACCGACCGGCAGTGGCGAGGGTAAAGACACTGTTCATACGCAAGGTGATGCTGAAGCTCGAACTGGGATTGCAAGCGCAAGCCGTGCGGCAGTATATCCACAATACGGTCAACATGATGATGCAGGATGAAAGGTATAAGTCATTGCTGATATATTATGATGTGGATCCGGAATAAAGTTTATTGTGCTTAGTGAAAAGTTAAAAGTGAAGAGTGAAAGGTGAAAAACCTCGCTTACGCAGTTGGGAAACATTCAATACTTTTTTTATTCTTCACTTCCCCCAAAGACCACAAAAAACCGTTAGGCGATTTTTCACTCTTCACTTTTCACTCTTCACTTTTCACTCTATATTTTTTTAAAAAGAATATGACAAAAACAACAAAGACAGGATCCAAAGTGCTCCTGATAAATGATATGTGTGGCTATGGCAAAGTGGCTACGGCGGCGATGCTGCCAATCCTTTCCTATATGGGAAACAGCGTGTATAACCTTCCTACAGCTTTGGTGAGCAACACGCTCGACTATGGAAAATTCAATATCCTTGAGACCACGGATTATATCACCGACGTTTTCCCTGTCTGGCGAGACCTCGGTTTCTCTTTCGACGCTATAGCGACAGGCTTTATAGCTTCAGAGCGTCAGGCAGGCATCGTGTCACAGTATTGCAGGGAAGAGGCAGCCAATGGCACCGTCATCCTTGTCGATCCGATAATGGGCGACGAAGGAAAACTATATAATGGCGTCACCGCATCTACTATCAATTCCATGCGCGAGATGGTCGGAGTGGCACACCTCATCTTCCCAAACTATACCGAGGCGTGTTATCTCACCGATACCGAATACAAGACAGAAGGTGCTACAGAGGAAGAGACACGCTTGCTCATAGATCGCCTCCGTGAGATAGGCGCTAAGTCGGTGCTTATCACGAGTATGCTGGTGGATGGTCAGCACACTGTGGCAGGCTATAATCATGAGAAGGATGAGTATTTCCTCCTTACTTACGATGAGATACCAGTGCATTTCCCAGGCACGGGCGACATCTTCTCTGCCATCGTCGATGGTCATCTCCTGCGTGGCGACTCACTGAAGGACTCCGCCCGCATGGCTATGGACACCCTGAGCCACTGGATAGAGGTCAACAAAGAGAATGTGGATAAGAATCGCGGCATACCTCTTGAGCGCTATCTCGGGGATATTTAGTTGATTCCGGGGTTTCTGGGACTGGGTTGTCTCGAATGAGATGCAACGTAACACTTAAATGAGACTATGGCAAAAGAGAAAATAAATCTATCTGTTGTCCTTCATGCAAACAATGACTATAATGACTGGATTGTAGAGATTAAAGAGCGGTTCTTGAATCATCGGCTCAGAGCATCATACGCAGTCAATAACTATTTGCTGGACTTCTATTGGAAGTTGGGACGAGACATCGAAGCCAAGCAATATGCCAACACTTACGGTTCAGGATTCTATAAGAATCTGAGTCAGGACCTGAAAAACGAAATGCCTGGGACAAAGGGATTTTCACCGACGAACTTGAAGTATATGAGTTATTTCTATAAGCTCTATGCTCCATTGCTCACAAATAGTTCATCGTTAGCGGATGATTTTGCCGAAGGAGTGTCCGGCATTGATAATCTGCAAGTTGCAGAGTCGTGTCAAAATCGTCAGCAATCTGCCGACGATTTCAAGATGCTGTTCTCAATACCTTGGGATCACCATTGTAGGATTATATCAAGATGCAATGGTGATATGGAAAAAGCCCTGTTTTTTGTAAGAAAGACTTGGGAGAATAATTGGGGACGTGACGCATTGCTCAACTGGCTCGATACTGACTTGTACGAACGTGACGGCAAGGCGATAACAAACTTCAAGACCACGCTTCCTGCAGTACAGAGTGACTTGGCGCAACAGATGACCAAAGACCCTTATCAGTTTGATTTCCTTGATTTGAGGGAGAAATTTGACGAGCGTGATATTGAGAACGAATTGGTGAATAATGTTACTCGTTTTCTCTTGGAACTGGGAAAAGGCTTTTCCTATATGGGCAGACAATTCAGACTTGAGGTAGGGCAGCAAGAATTTTTCCCGGATTTGTTGTTCTATAATGCTCATCTTCATGCCTATGTTGTCATAGAATTGAAAACGCAGACATTCCATCCTTCATTCTTGGGACAACTGAGTTTCTATGTCTCGGCAATCAACCATCAATTCAAAACGGAAATAGACAATCCGACTATTGGTTTGTTAATATCCTCAAATCCGCAACCTTATAGGATGTAGTGGGACTATGCCTGAAAAGCTGCA
>URJQ01000154.1 GCA_900548195.1 uncultured Prevotella sp. | reverse complement strand
AGAAAGGCATCGACTACGGAATCCGCACATCACTCGAAAACTTTTCGTGTTATGAAGACATCAGGGTATATCCGCTTTATGCTATCAAAAATATATTCAAATAAAGAAATAAGATATCATAATAGAATAGCTGGCGAAAGATGGCGGCATTACTTGCCGCCAAATCGCCACCCCAATCCGAGCATCAAATTATTGGGAGTTTTGAAATCCACAAGACTATAGCCGATATGGAGCATAGCACGTTTGGTGACATGAATCTTCAAGGCAAGCACTTCATACACACCTCTGAAATCGTTGCGATTGCCAAGCAGATAGGCACCTGCACCGAAGTTGATACTGAAATAAGGCATGGCAAACTCACCACGAGCCGAAAGCCCCAAACCAGCCTGAGTACTAAACTTACGATTCACATCCTCGCCCCAGGGATCATTCTCCCTGCCGGCCGAACGATCGTACACGCCATCAAGCGACGCTCCTAAACTGAGCCACGGATTCAGCCGATACATCGGATTGACATTGAAGCCCATCACGCCATATTTTCCAGGCAACAGATAATGATCATTACCATCAAACCCTACGCCCTGCTTCCAGGCACCATACAGAATCACATCTGTATAAAGACCACGGCTGTCTGGCAACTTCTCCCGCTCCACCTTCGGCACAGTCAAAGGTTGTCGGTTGATATAATAAGCCAATCCCAACCGGATACCACCCGTATTCAGCCCCATGTTAGGATAGGTGGTGTTTCCATTAGAGAAATGACTCAACGAGATACCGGCATTCAAGTCAAAGGCCTTGGAGAGCATCCATCTGACGTAAAGATCAGCATCAATATAAGCCGTAACTTTCGAACCGATAACCTTGTTTTCCGGATTGCTCTGTTCATCATATCCATTCCACCCAAATGCCATACCTAAGTTCCATTCATAATTGAGCGAAACCCTGCGCGAGATATTGATTATTGGTGCCCCTTGAAACAGATAGACAGATATAGGATTAGAAAGCCAGGGATTAAATTCATGTCTTGCCAATCCCACGCCTTGATAAGCGCCTTGATGGATAGAACCTGGGCGCACCTCATCTTGATTCATGAAAGCGTACTTTAGAGTAAATGTCATGTCATGATTCATTACGCGCTCTTCTTCATTGCCTCCACGCAGGAAGTCGTTGGTATGAAATATTTTTGCTGGCACGGCATCGACAGCAATACGATGAACTGCCTTTATACTGTCCTGCTGCTGTGAATAACTTGGTAAAGCCCAGGCTATTACTATGGATGCTACCAATAGACGTAAATACATACTTAGCTTAAAATTTCATTGAAATAAAAATTCCAGACAAAAGTAAATAAAAAAAATTGCTTATCCACAGATTTCAGATTATTTAACTCACACATTATAAGATTTGGATAAGTGGTTTGGGTTGCGGAACGAGTCCCTCTTATCCCACGAAAACGACAAGTTCCGACTTCCCAATGTTACAAACGTGTTACATTTTCACCTTTCGAGTTAAATTCAATTAACATAGACAGCAAAACTTTCGCCAATTCGGATATTATACCTAATTTTGCGTCGAAATTTCCGTTAGACAAACAAACAAGTTGGTAATCGGAATTATTTTGATTACCTACTTATAATATTAAAAAGTAGAAAAGCAAGTAAAAAAAAGAAATGGAACATTTATTTACAGAATCGATGTTTTTGATTGGCTTTGTGATATTCATCGCCGCCATCCTCGTATTAGATATGCTGGTAATCGACAGGAAAGCACACGTGGTTTCCATCAAGGAAGCTGGCTCATGGACGGCAGTTTGGATTATCCTTGCGCTCGCCTTCGCAGTGTTCATCTACTTTCATGGCGACATGGTACACGGTATCGAGAATTTCGAAGACTTGAAATTGACAGCTTCGCGCTATGCTTCCCATCTCACCCTGGACCCTAACGACTATGAGGGAAGTCTGCAGCAATATCGCCACTACATGACCATCTCTTATATCTCTGGTTACCTGATTGAGAAGACATTATCGGTGGATAATCTCTTCGTGATGATGATGATATTCACTTCGTTTGGAGTGGACAAGAAGGATTACCAGCATGTGCTAAACTGGGGAATCCTTGGAGCCATCGTGCTTCGCTTCGTTTTCATCTTTGCAGGAGCCGCTCTCATCAGCCGATTCGCTTGGATATTGCTCGTATTCGGAGGCTTCCTGGTCTATAGTGGTGCCAAAATGTTCCTGAACAGGAATAAAACTGAAGAAATCAATGCCCTCGAACATCCCGTAGTGAAATTTATGCAAAGGCGTCTGCATCTTGGACCGCTGGTGATGACTGTGGTGTTCATCGAGTTCTGCGACTTGATTTTCGCTTTCGATAGCATCCCTGCCGTATTCTCTGTTTCGCTCGATCCATTCGTGGTCTTCTTCTCTAATATCTTCGCCATTCTGGGCTTGCGTGCTCTCTTCTTCCTTTTGGCAGCAATAGCCGACAAGTTCCGCTATCTCAAGGTGGGTGTAAGCGTGTTGCTGGTATTTATCGGCGTGAAGATGCTCATCCATGATTTCTTCGAAATAGATGCTGTCAGTTCGCTGATATTCATTATTCTCGTGTTGCTCGTCAGCATAGGTGCTTCGGTAATGATACCGAATAAGCAGGAAGCGTAGAGATTTTTTCCTTAACAAAAAGTTCTGCTTGCAAAATGGAATTTGCAAGCAGAACTTTTTTTGTTTTTGGACCAACGGTAGAGTCCATCGGCACTATAGCGGCTTGGTGGGCTCCATCGATTCCTTACTTCTTTCTGGTCAGCACGTAGAGCTTAGCCATCTCTCCTTCAGGCTCATTGCCTACAGAGTCTGTCATCACGATTCTGTCGGCATCCTTCACCTTAATATATGTGCGGTCGCCACTCGAAGGACGCACCAGCACAAGGATATTGCCATCCTTTATCTCGAATATGCCACTTGCCTCATCGTGTCCATCCTTACGGTCGATGAAATCCTGCTGCATCTGATATGTGCTGTCTGCATTGATAGTGATGACAGTCTTCAGTCCTGGGCAGTCGGCTGCAGGCAAAGTTCCCTCGTAGGAACCAGCTACAGCAGAAATATCCAGCGTTGCTGCAGTCGTATCTGCCACGCTGATGCTATCTTCACTCGCTTCATTCTGTGCAGTCTTCTTGTCTCCGCAAGATGCCATAAGTGCTACGGCTGCGACTGCTAAAATCATAAATCTCTTTTTCATAATTCTTATTTTTTTTACTTAAGTAAGTTATCAGATTTCAAGACGTTACCGTCAAGGTCTCTGACATTTACCGTTATATCTTCTTCTATCGTAGCAAATGTAGGAACGTTTCCTCCCTTAGGGAAAGTGATGCTGCCTGTGTTGCATACGAGTATTCCGTCTGCATTCCTCTCCAATTTCCAAAGGTGCGTATGCCCATAGAAGAGAGCATCAATACCTAAAGGAGTCCGCTTCTCCTCATTATATTTATGTCCATGGGTAAGAAATATGCGTTTCCCCTCTGCCACGAGGATATTATAACCGCTCATACAAGGAAACTTGAGCAACATCTGGTCAACCTCCGAATCACAGTTGCCACGCACTGCCACTACCCTATCAGCCAAAGCATTGAGACTATCAGCCACGCCCATTGCGTCAATCCCTTCAGGCAAGCCGTTTCTAGGACCATAGTTGGCGATGTCTCCCAGGATGACCATCATGTCGTAACCATTTGCATGGAAAAATTGTATCACTTTCTCCAGCCTTGGCAGCGAGCCATGTATATCTGAAACTATCAGGTATTTCATCTGTTACAACGGAATATTAGTTTCTTATCAGTCCTCTTTTACGATAGGATAAAGCTCAATAAACTCGCCATTATGAGACTTTCCGTCATTGATGAGTTCGGCAAATGATTTTCCTACTGTGTCGATGTCATGAAAACCTGGCAATGACATATTACCATTAAGGTCAGTGGTCGTAGGTCCTGGATGCACACTGAATATCTCCACAGGGACATTATTCTGCTGGAATTCCATAGCCATCACCCCCATCATGGCATTCTGTGCCGCTTTGCTTGCCACGTAAGCGAGCGGATGCCAGTAAGGACTTATCTCGCTCGGCACGGTGATATTGGCGATACGTCCCTTGTTTGCCTTGATGAGAGGCAGGAGAGCCTGGGTGATTGCCAGTGTGCCGTAATAGTTTACGTCGGTAGTCTCCTTGACATCCTTCATCTGTGTTTCCCCACTTGTCACAGCCATGTCGCCAGGGATGCCGGCATTATTGACGAGAAGCGAGAGCGATGGATATTTCTCTTCTATCTCTTTTGCCGCACGAGAGATGCTGTCGAGGTCTTTGAGATCCACATAGACCCAACCTATCACATTCACGCCAAGCGACTTCAGTTGGCTGACAGCTGCATCAGCACGTACCTCATTGCGAGCTCCTATAATCACGTCCCAACCACTGAGACCGAGAAATTTGCTTATTCCAAATCCGATGCCCTTATTGGCACCAGTCACAAATACAGTCTTGTTCATTGTCTTTTTCCAGTTATTATGTGGTTGCAAAATTAGGCATTATTCATGATATTACCAAGTTTTTCCAAAAATAATTATAGATTATAGCAAATAAGTAGATAAGTAGGTGATTGAAATTATTATTATAATAGCTAAGTAGGTGATCAGAATTATTTTTATAATAGCTATGCTCTATTGTGATGCAGCT
>URJQ01000153.1 GCA_900548195.1 uncultured Prevotella sp. | reverse complement strand
TCAACTCTGAGAAGATGACTTCGCCCTGCTTGCTCAGGAAGAACTCTACGCCCCAAAGTCCGGCACCGGTAAGGGCCTTGGTGACTTCGGCTGCTATGTGCTGGGCCTTCTTCAGGGCTTCCTCAGGAAGCTGGAAGGGTTGCCAACTCTCACGATAATCGCCGCCTTTCTGTACGTGGCCGATAGGTGGGCAGAAGAGGGTAGGGCCGTCTTTCTGTGTGACGGTGAGGAGAGTGAACTCAGAAGTGAAATGAATGAATTCCTCGATGATGACTTCCTTCACGTCGCCGCGTGCGCCTTCCATCGCAGCATCGAAAGCAGTCTTGAGGTCTTCAAACTTCTTCACGGTGCTCTGACCGTGACCGGAAGAAGACATGAGCGGCTTTATGACGCAAGGGAAACCGATTTCCTTGCTTGCCTCCACGAGTTCTTCGTATGTCTTGGCGTAGAAATACTTGGCAGTACGCAGTCCGAGTTCCTTGGCGGCAAGGTCACGGATGGCCTGACGATTCATGGTGTAGTTGACAGCGCGAGCTGAAGGAACCACCTGAATGCCCTGCTTTTCAAAGTCGAAGAGGCGCTCAGTGCGTATAGCTTCGATTTCAGGCACGATGATGTCAGGCTTGTGCTTGTTGACTACAGCAGTCAGAGCGTCACCGTCGAGCATGGAGAATACCTCACGCTCGTCAGCCACCTGCATTGCAGGAGCGTTGTCATACTTGTCGCAGGCAATTACATATACGCCCTTTCGCTTGGCAGCGATGACAAATTCCTTACCGAGTTCGCCGGAACCTAAAAGAAGAATCTTTTTCATTGTTTGGTTTTGTTATTATGAGTAAATTAGAGGATAGTAATTTATTTCTGTTTGATTTCCTACTTATATAGAATGCCGTACGGTGTGTCGTTATGTCAAAAGGCTGGTTCCGAAAATCATCATTGCCATATTCTGACTGTGATGATTTTCCGAACCAGCCTTTCCTTCAGACGTTATCCGGTGGGCACACTTCTGCAGCAGGAGAGGCAGTCGCTTTGCGAATGTATTCTGCCAGAAACTCTGCTGTCTTCTCTATTCCGAGTATGGAGGAGTTGATGCAGATGTCATAGCTCTTGGCTTCGCCCCAAGTCTTGCCGGTGTAGTAATTATAATACTCCGAGCGCTCTTCTTCCTTCTTCTCTATGAGCTTGCGAGCAGTGTTGGCGTCGCACATCTTGCTGCGTGATACACGCGCCACACGGTCTTCCTCATTGGCAGTGACAAAGATATCTACAGAGTTAGGGAAGTCGCGGAGAATATAGTCGGCACATCGTCCCACTATGACGCACGGTCCCTCCTCGGCAGCCTTTCTGATAGCATCGCTTTGGAATTGGAAGAGCGATTCAGGCGAAATCTTATTGTCATAGAAAGTGCCGTTAGGCTGCATAGTGAAGCGTGACGGGAAGAAATGATGGAAGAATCCGCGATGCTCGTCAGACGATTTGAATATCTTCTGTGAGAATCCGCTTTCCTTTGCTGCAAGGTCAAGGAGCTCCTTGTCGAGCAGACGCGCATTAAACTCGGCAGCAAGGCGTTGAGCAATCTCAAACCCACCGCAACCCAGTTGGCGTCCTACGTTGATTATAATATTGTTATTCATTGTTGAGTCTCCTCCTTTCGTGTTCTTTGAAACGGTTCATATAGACATACATCATTATTCCTGCCACTATCGAAGCAAGAGCGTCAGAGAATGGCATCGCTGCCCACACACCGTCAAATCCCCATATCTCGGAGAAAATGGCAAGAGCAGGAACGAGGAAAATCAACTGGCGTGAAAGCGAGAGAAACATGCTCACTTTTGCTTTCCCAATGCTTTGGAAGAAGTTTGTCACCACTATCTGATAGCCAATGATAGGAAACATCATCATCATGATGCGGATAGCCTTGACAGATATTCCGATGAGGGTGTCGTCATTGGTGAAGAGTCTTGCGCAAGCTTCAGGGAAAAACATTCCCACCAGGAAGCCGATGCAGCATACCACTGTGGCTGTGATGATTGCAAGCTTCAGCACGTGGAGGAGTCTGCCATAGTTTTGCGCTCCATAGTTGTAGCCTGCGATAGGCTGCATACCCTGGTTTATTCCGATTGTCACCATGACAAAGACGAACGCTATGCGGTTTGCAATGCCGTAGGCACCCACAGCGAGGTCGCCCCCATACTTCATAAGGCTATTATTGATGAATATGACGACGAGGCAAGCGCATGAATTCATGGCAAAAGGCGACATGCCAATGCCTATGATATTCTTCACTATCGGAGTGTTGATTCTAAAGAGGGAATAATTGAAATGGAGCAGTTCGTCCTTATTGGAGAACATTTTCCACTGCAAGCAGAGTGCCACCAGCTGGGATAGGATAGTGGCATAGGCGGCTCCACGTATGCCAAGCCCGAAGGTGTAGATGAATAATGGGTCGAGGATGGCATTGAGAATTACCGTGAAGATGGTGGTGTACATAGCTTGCCTTGGCTTGCTTGCCGCCCTTAGCACTGCGTTCAGACCGAAGTAGAGGTGGGTTATGGCATTGCCCAAAAGGATTATCTCCATGTATTCTCTGGCATACGGCAGCGTGTTGTCGGATGCTCCGAAGAATCTTAATATAGAGTCAAGGCTCGTCAGGCAGATGCCTCCGAAGAGGATACCAACGATGATGTTGAGCAAGACGCAGTTGCCCAACACTTTATTCGCGATGGAATAATCGCGCTGACCGAGTTTTACACTGATGAATGTGCACGATCCGATACCGATGGCGGCACCGAAAGCTGCAGAAAGATTCATGAAAGGGAAGGTAATTGCTAATCCTGAAATAGCAAGAGGGCCAACGCCTTGACCAATAAAAATGCTGTCCACCATATTGTAGAGCGAGGACGCGACCATAGCAACGATGGCTGGCAAAGCATATTGCATCAGCAATCGACCTATTGGCTTGGTGCCTAATTCTAAGGTGGCTTGTCTATTGTCCATTTATTACAATTTTTTCGTTTTTGGTTGTTTAGTTTTTTTGCATTTAGTTGTTTTGTTAATTTGTTGATAGACTATACAAACAACAAAACAACCAAACAACAAAACAACCAAACAACATTTGCGACTGCAAACTTGTCGAAGACTCGCACGAAGCAAATGGGGCTTGTCGCTCGAAGAGCGGTGCCCGTCTCTGATTTGCGAGTGCAAAGTTACTCATTTTTTCTCTCTTTGCAAAATTATCTTTGCATTTTGTTTTGCCAACGGAATTATTTAATTAACTTTGCAGTCTGGAACGCCATCCCGAACGCTTTCGCCAATAAAAAGTAATGTTTATACAATGAACCTGACACTCATCCAACTCAACAATCTCGTAAGGCAAACCATCGAATACTCAATGCCGGACAGCTATTGGGTAGAGGCGGAACTGCTTGATTGCCATGAGGGTAACGGCCATTGCTACATGGAACTGGTGCAGAAGGACGAATACAGCAACACTCCTGTGGCGAGGGCGAGGGCAAACTGCTGGCGAAACACGTGGATGAGGCTGCGCCCACGCTTTGAGAATATCACGGGACAGCGCCTCCATGCGGGTATGAAAGTGCTCCTCTCGGTAAAGGCAACCTTCCATCCGGCTTACGGATTCTCATGGAATATCATCGACATCGACCCCACTTACACGATGGGCGACCTCGCTCGACGACGACAAGAGATAATCGCTACGCTGAAGGCGGAGGGCGTCTTCGACCTCAATAAGTCGATAGGCATACCCATGTTTGCCCAGCGCATAGCGGTAATATCCAGCGAAACGGCTGCTGGCTACGGAGATTTCTGCGCACAGTTGGCTGACAATCCTTACGGATTCCAGTTTCGCACAAGGCTCTTCCCCGCCGTGATGCAGGGCGAGATGGTGGAGGAAAGCATTATCAATGCTTTGGATTCCATCAATGCTGAGATAGAAGAATTTGACGTAGTGGTCATCATACGCGGTGGTGGAGCAACGTCAGACCTAAGCGGTTTCGACACTCTCGCTTTGGCAGAGAATGTGGCAAACTTCCCCCTGCCGGTCATAACAGGTATCGGACACGATAGAGATGAGTCGGTGCTCGATATGATTTCATGCGTCAGAGTCAAGACACCTACCGCTGCTGCCGACTTTCTCATCTCAAATCTCGCTGCCACTTTAGCCGAAATAGAAGACTTGGGGCATCGCCTCGTCAATCATATCAAGGAGCGACTGAGCGCAGAAAAAGTCAGAATCTCTGCCACGCAGACGCTGCTCCCCACCTTATATTATAAGAGGAAGGCACGCGAGACCGACACCATCTCCAGTCTTTCTGCCCGTATGCAGACAGCCACAGCAAGGAGATTGCAGTCAGAAAGCGCACGAATAGACAGCATTTCGCAACGTCTTCCCCTGCATATAGCCAGCAGATTAGATAAGGAGAAGCATCGCCTGGAGATGCTAAGTCAGCGCACAGACGCTGTCAATCCGATACATATCCTGCGCCGTGGCTACAGTATTGCGCTGCATGAAGGCAAAGCCATCAAGGATCCTGCACTGCTAAAGCAGGGAGATGGCATTGACATTATCATGGCAGAGGGCAAATTACTTGCCGAGGTGAAGAAGAAATATGAATAGTGTGGTTTTGTGGTTTAGGAAAAAAATATCAATAAATAAAAATACGTTAGTGTTGTCTGGTTGTTTTGTTGTTTAGAAAAAAATATCAATAAATAAAAATAAACAAATATATTTTTCTTTGTTTTTTTATATTG
>URJQ01000152.1 GCA_900548195.1 uncultured Prevotella sp. | reverse complement strand
GACTTCGTCCCGGGTTACTCTCGCTTCGCTCGGTATTGTCTTCCAGACAAAGCTTGCTGTGCATTGTTTGGAGAATGAAACAACAATAAGATCTTTATCCAAATCTTCTGCCTCCATGTCCACCACCTCGGTTGCGCGGACCGTTATATCCATTGCGGTCGTAACCACCTCTGCCACCGCCACGCTGACCATTGCCCATGCGTCCCTTTTTGCCTCCAAAATTGCGCAACTGATAGACCACATGGAGCATGGCATAACTGTTCACGGCATTGTATTCCGTATCGCTACGCCTGTTGGCTGTCAGATGACGGGAGAAATTGCTTTGTTGACCGAGGATGTCATAGAACTGGAGAGTCACTACCAGACGACGATGCGAGAGCAACTGCTGCGTGATCTGCGCATTCCATATCATCTCAGTGGTGTTGAAATCTGCATTGCTGTAACCTCTTCGCATACTCTGATAGACATTGGTATCGAGAGTCATGTTCCACGGAAGCCTGATATTGAATGAGCATCCGTAGGAGTAATGCCAGGTGTCTCTGTCGGCATTGCTCTGAAGCTTGTTGCGACCACTGGTCAACTCTACGTCTGCATTCAGTTCCATCTCAAACCATGAATTGCGATATGAGCACGTAAGTTCCTCGCCGGCATTGATTGTCTTCGTGGTGTTCTTCTCCGAATCACTGTTACGGTCAAGGGAAAGATAACTGACATAGTTGCTGTAGTTGAACGATGTCGATGTGGAAGCATTCCAGTTAGCCTCCTTGTCCAGCGCCGAATTGAACATGAAATTGCCGTTAAGATTCCAGTTTCCGTTGATATTCTCCGGTTGGGTAATCGTTCCGCCTGTCTTTTCATTGTACGTCACCTTGTTTGAAATGCTGTTTGAAGTGGTGGAGAACAGCAGGTCGGCATTGATGCTCTGTCGGCGCGAATTGACATAGTTGTTGTACCGGATGGTCATCGTATTGGTAAACGATGGCTTCAAAGCCGGATTTCCCTTGGATATATACAGAGGATTGGCATCATCAGTGATGTCAAGAAGCTGGGTGATGCTCGGATGCTGCGTCCGTCCGCTGTAGTCGAAGTTGATGGTCTTCTGCTTGCCGAAGCGGTATCTGAAGCGTGCCATTGGCGTAAGCGTACTGGTATGGCGGATTGTATCGACGAATATCTTACGGTAATCCTGCCGGTAATGGGAGGACTGGGGAACGTAACGCAAGCCGAAACTGAGATGGTAATCCTCGCGAACCAGGCGCAGCTGCAGATTGATGTCGTGGATATAGTTATGGTATTCGGAATATCTGGACAGCGACTTCGAGAGATAGTCGTCGATATTTCCATCCACACTGGCAAGATAACGGTCGAGACAACCGTAAGCTGGAACGATTCCTTCTCCGAATGCGCCTCGCAAGGCTGAGAAATCATAGGTGCGGCGGTCACTGTAGTCCTTGCGATACTGGAATGTATAGCTTGCCTGAAGGAAAGTGTTCTTGACTATCGGCTCGGAATATGCCAGCTGGAAGCTGTAGTTCTGCTTCCGTCCCGGGCTCTGGTTGTATCTGTTGGTGTAATACACCGAGTCGCGTCCGTCCTGCTGTTTCATCTTGAAGAGCGTCACCATATTTCGTGATACGCTGTTGCCCTTTGAGTCGCTGTACTGGAAATCGGAACGGAATGTGAGGTTTCGTCCGTTGTCACCGAATTTCCTGTTCACCTGTACCTGCGTTCCTATATTGCGATTGCGTGAATATGACACGCTGGAATTGATGCGCCTGTTGACACGTATGGTGTCTGCTTCTCCCCACTGTGCGTCAGAGGCAAGAGGATCATTGACAAAGAGGTAAGGGTCGGCATTGAAACTGGCACTCGTGGAGACAGCAAGACGGTCGTTATCCGAGATACTTGCCGTCGGACGAATGAGGATATTCCACTCCTTCGTCGGTTTCCACTCTATGCGATAACTGGTATTCCAGCCGTCGGACCTGCCGTAATCCTGCGACATGCTGTTGCTGAAAGCACCTACCCTGCTGACGAAACTCTCCGAGCTCTGCCTGGTCATATTGTCATTGTCACGGTGATTCCACGTGAAATGTCCATCCATCTGGAGCGTCTTGGTGTTGTCGAAATTCATGTTGAGTCCGAGCATTTTCTGGCTTCGGAGTCCATTGGCACCGCCTCCGCCATGTCCTCGGCTTGGGGTGCCTCGCTCATTGGAGTTGTTTGCATTGCCCATGAATGACAGTTTCATGTTGTCCATAAAGCTGTTTGCATTCATTCTGCTGTAATATCGGTCATGAGTGCCATAGCCTGCGTCGGAATTGACATTATAACCGATGTTCATTCCCTTCTTGATTCTAACGTCCAGCACTGGCTGTTCCTGCCCGTCGTCTATGCCTGTAACCTTTGCCATGTCTGATTTCTCATCGAAATGCTTGAGCTTGTCGATTATGGAAGTAGGCAGATTCTTGAGCGCAGTCTCCATGTCCTTGGCAAAGAATTCCTTTCCATCGAGCAGTATCTTCTTCACCTCACGTCCATTGATAGTCACCTTTCCATCTACCACACGGGCTCCTGGCAGACGCTGTATGAGCTCTTCCAGCACAGAGCCCTCCGGCAAGCGATAGGCATCTGCATTGTAAAGCAATGTATCCTCCACCTGCTGCACCTTAGGCAGGTTTCCTGTCACGGTGATGCTGTCAAGCATTAGATTGTCTTCTTCCAGTCTGAGCAAAGGAATGGCTGTGGTCTTGCTCGAAATTCGGAATGCCTTGAAATTGGGTTTGTAGCCTATCATCATCGCTTTCACAATGTAATTACCCTTCTTCTCCACATTAAAGAGAAACTCGCCATTCTCATTTGCCGTCACCGTCTTGAGGTTTACGCTGTCCTTGTCAAGCAAAGACACAAGGACATTAGGCACCGGAGTGTAGTCTTCCAGCGTCACTACCTGTCCTGTCACCTTAAGCTGCTGGGCAAACATAGTGGCAGGCATGATAAATGCTAATAAAAATGTAATAATATATGTGTGAAAACGATGGGTATATAAAAAAATCATAGTAAGAGAAAAAGGTTTTAGACTTACATTCTCTTACTATGACGATTAAGTATCAGAATAGTTTAATGCCGAGTGATATTTTTTTCACATTAGCATTTTACTGCGATTTGTTAGTATTTTATCACAAGATAATTTGTAATGCTCCAGAAGCGTGCAGCATCTGTAATGGTCAAAGTGCAGGTGCCGTCTGCATTCTCTGTCACCTTATATGAGCCTGCTGGCATATGGGTGAGTATCTTGTAAGACTTCTTTGGTATATTGAATGACTTGACATTGCGGATATCTATTTTCTTGAAAGCAGAAGCATTCACCTGATTCATATCGAGCTTGCTCTTCTTGAAGAGATTGCCACCTGTCATAAGACCTGCCTGCTTAAGCTCCTTCTTAGTGCCAATGATTACATAAGCCTCATTGAGCTGGTCTGCCTGCGCATCAATAGTCTTCTTCTGCTCTGCCTTATCCACATTCAACTGCTCTACATTAGTATTCAACTGCTCTACGTGAGCCTTGAGATTCTCAATGTCGAAGTTCTTCTTCTCCAGCTCTGCGGTCAGCTCAGCGATGGTACGATCCTTATCCGCAATCTGCTTCTTGAGAGCATTGATGGTCTGCTGCATCTTCTTTGCGTTAGCATCATCCTTGTTCAGCTTGCCTTCAAGAATAGCGAGACGCTCACGCTGACGCTCAAGCATCATCTTGTATGTGGCAAGGTTCTGGGTAATCTGCTCCTTCTTGGACGCAGGGCTTTCGCCTGAGGTGCGGAGAATGTTGCCCTCCATATTTACCACACTGTCCATACTGGTATTGACAGCATCAAGGAAGAGGTTCATCTCATCCAATTCTGCCATATTAGCACTTAGCGCATTGCGCAAAGAATCATTCTGAGAATTACTCTTCTGGGTATTTCCACCACATGATGCGACAGAAATCACTACTGCTGAAAGCAGGATAGAATACAAAGTCTTTTTCATATTGTTACTCATTTACGGGTTATGACTTAAAAAACTAACTTGGCGCAAAGATAATCTAATTAAATGAAAGTAACAAAACAGTGGTTCATTTTTTTAGGATTGTTAAGTTCCATAAACTTCAATTCATATTTTGTTTTATTAACCTTTGAACCCCGAAACCTACTTGTTATTCTGTTTCAGCACCCCTGAAGTTAATTCTTCTCCTCCACTACTTCGTACTCGAATTATGACTTTTATGTAGGCTTTGCAAAAGCATAGTTATTGCAATGTAAAAGCATAGTTATTACCTCCTAATAACTATGCTTTTACACTGCAATAACATAGCTTTTACATAGTGCCCTTCCCCACCCTTTACTGGAGTGGCTTTTCTGTGGTTAGGGGCTACTTAATGGAGTGTATTGGAGTGAAATATTACAAAATTAACATCTATTCACAACTTTCCGACTATAATTCTCAAAAAATAATTTTATGCGAAAGAAGTTCCACTCTTCCACCTCTGATATGTTATATATCTATCAGTCAATATGTTAGACGAGGTGGAATTAGGGTGGAATTATGGGTGGAACTTCATGTAATTCCACCCTAATTCCACCCGTAATTCCACCACACGCAACCCACTGATTACCAAAGCAATAACAGTCAAAAGGTGGAAGGGTGGAATTACAAACGAGAAAAAACATTTTTCCGAAAACAGGGGCGAAAAAGTCGTAACTACTCAGGTAGGTTTGTCGTACTCCCCCATGCACGACTTCC
>URJQ01000151.1 GCA_900548195.1 uncultured Prevotella sp. | reverse complement strand
AAAGTTCAATGATTTACTTCTTAACCAGGCATTTTATACTCATGTCTAAGCTTCCAGATAGTTCATCATATCCTCCAATGTATCGAAGTTCTTGACATTCCCCTCCTTTACATCGAGAATTGCCTTGTCTAACTCTGACATTTTAGAGTTGGACTTCACTTTGCAAGCAATCCATCCCATTCTTTTAGCCAATTCCTTCAAAAATTGCATATCGGAACTAGGAACTTGCAAATTTATTGTTTGTAATTTTGCATCCATAACACTATCATTTAAATTACACCGCAAAAATAACAAAAAGAATTTGGATTCGCAAGGAAATCGGGAAGTTTCTTGCAAATCCTAATATAATAGTATAAAATGACCAAACATTTGCAGATTTTCCGAAAAATCATTACCTTTGCAGACAAATCTATTACAACAAGTTACATATGTATAATATAAGGTGGGGAAAGCGAAAGCCCACCATAATGCAAAATGAAGAAAATCTACTCTATTATGATCTGCCTTGGCTTGTCGATGACAGGCATGGCTCAACAGAAATTCGAACTGGGGAAACCCGACGATGAAAACTACCGTTATCTCGACCAGTACGCCGACCTCAAGGAGTATGTCAACAGAGACAAGTACCCTAATTTCCGTTTTGGACTCGCTACCATCGTAAGCGACTACCTGAACAACAGCACATGGAGAAGCCTCATCTCGCGCAATGCCGACGAGACCGTGGCGGGCAATGCCATGAAGATGTCGAGTTGCGTCAATGGCAATGGAGACATGTCATTCGCGCAGGTCACTTCCTTTGTCAACACCGCAACGAGAAACGGACTGCAGGTCTATGGACATACCCTGGCATGGCACTCGCAGCAGCCGAAGGGATGGCTCCTCAAACTCCTGCAGGACAGGCCTGCGCCTGAACTCTCCGAAGGCGACGTGACCGTATGGCAGACAGCTTACAGCAAGGATTTCCGTACCAATCAAAACGTAGGATGGAAATCTGATGAGTCGCAATATGGCTATAACCTCTCTTTCAGCGCCACTAACGGACTCAATATCCACTGCACCAAGAAGCAGAACTCATGGGAAGTGCAGTTTCTCGCCTGTACGGATATTCCTACCGAAAAGGGCAAGACTTACCGCATGACAATGACCGTTAAAGGCTCAAAGGCAGGAAAACTCCACACCAAGCTCGGCGATTGGAACAGCGGAGCGACAGGCGACGTGGCTTTCGGCACGGAATGGAAGGAAGTGTCTTTCTCCTACAAAGCCACGGTGGGCAGTTCCTTTTACCTCCTGCAATGCGGTGACTTCACGGGAGACATCTACATCAAGGACATAAGATTCGAATACTCCAGAAAGGGAAAGACCATAAAGGAAGACAGACGATGCCTCAAGGCAGAAGCCACACAGCGTGCCAGCGAGACATGGGACAACCAGGCATGGTTCGTGCTCGGTGACTTCAGCGCCGGCTCCAAATATGAATTCTCCGCCCAGGTGCGTGCAGACAAGCCTGCCACGGCTTCCACACAGATACACAAGGCACCAGGCTCCTACGTACACTACGAGGCGATAGGCAACATTCCATTCACCACTGAGTGGAAGACTGTGACGCTCTCAGGCACTCTCAGCAAGGCAGGACAGAGCATCGCCCTCAATCTCAGCGAATTGGCTGACGCTAATAATTATTATTTTGACAATGTCAGTTTCAAGGTCAACGGCACCGAGCGCATCAAGAATGGCGACTTCGAAGGCACCGATGTCTCTTCATTTAGAGTGAAGACATACGGCGGTGGTGCAGTGGCGCCAACTATCTGCGAACATCTGGAATACATCTATACCCCTACATCCATCCCTCTGACTGCGCAGGAGCGCCACGACACCCTCGTCTATGCTATGGATAAATGGATTAGCGGAATGATGAAGGCTTGTCAAGGCAAGGTGAAGGCTTGGGATTTGGTCAACGAAGCTATCTCCGGAGGTGGCAATGACGGTGAGGGCAACTACGAACTCCAACATTCCGACGGCTATAAGAGCGGCACATGGGATGTAGGTGGCGACGCTTTCTATTGGCAGGACTATATGGGCGACCTCGAATATGTACGACAAGCATGCCGACTGGCACGCAAATACGGTCCTAAGGACGTTAAACTATTCATCAACGACTATAACCTTGAGAGTTTCTGGGACAACAACAAGAAGCTCAAGTCGCTCATCAACTGGATAAAGAAATGGGAGGCTGATGGCGTGACAAAGATTGACGGCATTGGCACGCAGATGCACATCTCATGCTCTATGAATGACAACACCCTCAACGACCGCAAGAAATACATCAAGCAGATGTTTCAGCTCATGGCAAAGTCAGGCAAACTGGTACGCGTAAGCGAATTTGACATGGGAATGGATGATGCTAATGGTAAAGCAGTTAGCACGGGTAATATGACAGAAGCCATGCACCATCGTATGGCAGACTACTATCAATGGATACTGGAGCAATATTTCTCTATCATCCCTCCAGCCCAGCAATGGGGCATATGTCTGTGGTGTCCTTCTGACTCTCCTGCCGGTAGCGGTTGGCGTGCAGACACTCCTGTAGGTCTCTGGGATCTCAACTGGAATCGCAAGCACACCTATGCAGGCATAGTACGCGGTCTCGGTGGAGTCATCACCGGCATCGATTCTGTCACCGCCACCAAAACGAACACTCCAAGTGGCATCTACTCAATTCAAGGCGTCCGCTATCCTGACGGCACCGACATCAGCACTCTCCCTGCCGGTCTCTATATCGTGAACGGCAAGAAGATGATGAAGCGGTAGATTGTTGTTTTGTTGTAGTCCTCCCCCACCCCTCTCCCTGGAGGGAGTCCCCCAAGGGGGGGGGGATAAGAGGGGGCTACAACAAAACAACATTATCAATATGCTCCTTCGCCTTTGGCTCATTTGCGCATGCGTTCAAAATGGCTCACGGATAACACTCTAAGTTTGCAGTAGATTGCGACGAAGTTGCATAAACCGATGCAACGAATTTTTATCTTTTTCACGGATTTCATTTAATTCGGATTCTACTTGGTCTCGGATTTTCTTCGGATTGTATTTGCGCCTGTACGGCGCTGGATAGACTTCAGCAAGAGATAATCCGCATCAAACTACAAATAAGGAGTGGAGACATGGCTGGAAGCCAGTACCGAGCGTAGCGAGAGTAACCCGGGACGAAGTCTCGGGGTTTCCATGACTTATAAAACAGCTGTTTGGAAGACAGTACCTCCCATCGAGCGAAGCATCCGCGTCAATCCGAAAAATCCGCGTTCGAAAAAAAACTCTGTGGTGAAACGAACACGGATTGAAAGCGGATTTAATTTAATCTCGTGTTGCCACTTGATATTGGATTTACTAAATACATTTCCAATAATCTTAACAATATTATGTTTTATTGGTATCCTAACATAAAAGGAATTCCAATGCAGTAAATATATTCTTAAACCCAAATCTGTTTAGGCTCTAATGACCGATTTAGGTTTATAGAGTTTATAAAGTTTATAGAGAAGTTCGCTTTTAATTTAAGACATGAATAAAAGAGATAGGTTTACAGGAACATTATTCGGTCAGGCAATAGGCGATGCATTGGGCTTGGGCAGTGAGTTTATGTCCAAGGAAGAGGTTCTGCATTATTACCCTGATGGACTATGCTCATATTCTCAAATCATCCAGGATGACCACCGTTGCAGATGGCAGCAAGGTATGTGGACAGATGACACTGATATGATGTTGTGTATAGCCAATGCCTTGATAGCATATAGAGGAGAAGTAAATCTCAATCAGATTGCAATAAACTTCAAGGCATGGTTTGAAGGTAATCCGGTAGGCATAGGCAGACACACCTATAATGTCCTATGTTTTGCAGACTATGTAAAAGACCCAATCCAAGCCGCAGAAATAGTATGGACTCTCTATCGTAAGCGTTCAGCTGCAAATGGAGGTATCATGCGAACATCTGTTGTTGGTTTGCTGCTGGGAAATATACCGGAACATGCTGAGAATATATGCAAGCTGACCCACCCAGACCCTCGTTGCATTGGTTCCTGTGTGATTGTAAGTGAAATAATTCATTCGCTTGTATATGAAGGAAAGGAACTTCCTTTAGACCGTATTCTACAGATAGCAGATAAATACGATGACCGCATCCGTCCTTTTATTGAAATCGCAAACGACTCTACTGACATTGAAAGTCTCGAACTCACAGGCTTAGAACAGGGCTATACCCTGAAGACTCTTTCGGCAGCCCTTTGGTCGTTGTGGCATTGTAGAAATTTCAAGGATGGACTTTTGCAAGTTGTCAATGCTGGCGGTGATGCAGATACCAATGCTGCTGTTGCATGTGCTATCCTTGGTGCAAAGTTCGGCTACGGTTCCATTCCTTCAGAGTATATTGCAGGATAACAGAAGAAGATAGAATGAATTACATTTCATCACAACTATGCAAATGTCTGTGTATAACGAATTGAAAATCATGATATGCGTTCACAGAGTTCGATTTGTCAAAGATTACATCCTAATAACTATGCTTTTACATCCTAAGAACATAGCTTTTACAAAAGCGCTCCACAACCCCTCCAGTAATGGGTTGAGGAGCGCTTTTGGAGTAAATTGGACTGCTGGAAGCGTTCTTTTAACATTTATTCATAACTTTTCGGCTATTATTCTCTGAGAATATTTTTCTGAAAAAAGGCCGGAAAAAGTCGTAACTACTCAGGTAGGTTTGTCGTACTCCCCCATGCACGACTTCCCTCGTTGCA
>URJQ01000150.1 GCA_900548195.1 uncultured Prevotella sp. | reverse complement strand
GACTGCGCAAGAATCGTCATAAGAGCAAGTAAGATTATGACGTAACCAGTCTCCAAGGAATGTCTCTTCATCACTTGCTGACTGGCAAATAGGGTGTGGCTTCATTTTCTAATGTTGGCACACCCTAATTTATATTTATCTGTTTGTCTGTCTGGAGTAATGATATTTTTAGTCCATTTCATCGGATATATGGATTGACAGACGGATAGGACAATGATTTTTTATATTTTGACCACCTGACTTATGACCAGCGAATTAGTAATTGATGTAAGGGAGAAAGAGATTAGTATTGCACTACTTGAGGACAAAGTCCTGGTAGAATATCAGACAGAGCCTCGTTCTGCCTCCTTCAGTGTCGGCAATGTGTATGCCGCCAAGGTCAAGAAGATAATGCCTGGCCTTAATGCCTGTTTTGTGGATGTGGGTTATGAGAAAGATGCTTTCCTGCATTATCTCGATCTCGGAACGCAGTTTAACTCGTTTCAGAAATACGTAAAACAGGTAAATAGCGACAGAAGGAAGCTTTATCCTTTCGAGAGCGCTATCAAACTGCCAGACACTGACAAGGAAGGCTCTATTGCCAGCGTGCTCAGTGTGGGACAGGAAGTGCTCGTGCAGATAGTCAAAGAACCGATTTCGACTAAAGGACCACGCCTTACAGGTGAAATATCTTTTGCTGGAAGGTATCTCGTATTGATGCCGTTTGGCGATAAAGTGGCGGTTTCATCGAAGATAAAGAGTGGGGAAGAGCGTGCCAGACTCAAGCAGCTGGTGCAGACTCTGCGCCCGAAAAACTGTGGAATCATTGTCCGTACCGTGGCTGAAGGGCTGCGTGTAGAGGAGTTGGAGAATGAAATAAAGGTGCTCTACAAGAAATGGATGGATACAGTGGAGAAACTGCAGAAGAATGCCGTGCGTCCTCTGCTCATCAATGAGGAGGAGACACGTGCCGTGGCAATGCTGCGCGACCTCTTCAATCCTTCTTATGAGAATATCTATATCAATGATGATGATGTATATAATGAGGTGAAACAGTATGTATCTCTCATTGCGCCAGATAAGGCAAGTATCGTCAAGCGATATACTGGTAAAGTGCCTATCTTTGACAATTACAACGTCACCAGACAGGTGAAGGCTGGATTTGGAAAGATAGTCAACTATAAGCATGGCGCCTATCTCGTCATTGAGCATACCGAGGCTATGCACGTCGTTGACGTCAATAGTGGAAACAGAACACGTGGCACCAATACCCAAGAGGCAAATGCGCTGGACGTAAACCTCGGAGCTGCTGACGAGCTGGCTCGCCAGTTGCGTCTTAGAGATATGGGAGGCATAATAATCGTCGATTTCATCGATATGAATCTGGCTGAGGACCGTCAGTTGCTCTATGAGCGTATGTGCAAGAATATGCAGAAAGACCGTGCCCGCCACAATATTCTCCCACTGTCCAAGTTTGGACTTATGCAGATTACTCGTCAGAGAGTGCGCCCAGCGATGGACGTTTCTGTAGAGGAAGTGTGTCCTACCTGTTTCGGAAAAGGCACTATCAAGTCCAGCATCATGTTTACCGACACTCTCGAAAATAAGATTTCCTGCCTTGTCAATAAGGTGGGAGTGAAGAAATTTACGCTCTATGTGCATCCTTATGTGGAAGCATATATAGACAAAGGACTTATCTCCATCAGACGGAAATGGCAGATGAAGTATGGCCTCGGAGTCAATGTGATGGCTTCGCAGAAGCTCGCTTTCCTGCAATATGAGTTCTATGGTGCCGATGGGCAGTTTATAGATATGACTGATGAGAATGAGGTAGGGTAGTTCTCTTATGGGCGGCTTGCTTTCATTGTAAATGATAATCAGTGGAGCAAAGCCAAGAAGCCCAAAATACAATAGCCAACCTGAGTAAATGAAATACTCAAGTTGGCTATTGCCGTTCTTCTGCATTTGTATGGAAAAGCAGAATGATTATCTCGTAGTAATGTGAAAGCAACCCTGCTTTACCTCGTATTTTACGTAGCATCTGCCAGTTTCTCTCATGTCGCGAAGCACTTCTGAAAGTACCCATTTCAGAGTGTCATTGGTCACTTCTCTGCGCTTAGGACCGTCAGGATCTTCTACAGTCTTGTATCTGTTGTAGCAGACGTCAAAGGTGGTGCCGTAAAGATGGCAAGAGTTTTCGGTGGCATTGGCATTCCTCGTGCGTAGTTTCTGCACGTCTTCCTTCGAACGCAGTATGCTGGTGGCGATAATCTTATGGAGCGGAACGCCTTTTACGTCAAGTGAGTCATAGAAAGCTCTGCCGATGTCCTGAAGGAGAATAGATGCACGTGGGACAAGATATGGAATGCTGGACTTCAGTCTGTCAACGTAAAACCAAGGATTTGACCCGACATAGACCAGTTCGCTCTTGCGCATTTCTGCCTCTTCGGCATTGGCTACTGGCTTTACTCCGTGCTTTTGTGCGGCAATCAGTTGCACATCGTTGAGATCAGGAAAGGCGTTGTCGAAGCGCGGCACGCTGAGAATGCGATGAGGAGTCCTCGTGTCAGCCGGAATGATGGAATCAGAAGAGGGTGTCTCGGTCGATACGGGGATTGGAGAAACCTGTTCCACGACAGGCTCAGCCATAGTGGTAGAGTCGGTTTGCATAACGCTTCTGTCGCTGTTGCCGTCCGAATAACTGTTGTAGAGTCGCACCAGGCCTAATGCCAGGACTATAAATGTAAAGCCGTGTAAATATGATGTTTTAGAGAATTTCATACTATTTTTCTCGTTTTATGGCACAAAGATAAGAAAAAATGATGAAATATGAAAACCTTTTTGTAATTTTGCAGAAAAATAATAATAAGAGGAAAAATTGATAGAGAAACATATAGTCATTGAAGATATAGACCCAGTGGAATTCTATGGGGTCGGAAACGGGCATATACAGATACTGAAATCGCTGTTTCCAAAATTGCGTGTCGTAGCGCGTGACAACGTCATCCGCATACTCGGAGACGAAGAAGAGATGTGCAGATTTGAAGAAGATGTGGAGAAGATACGTCAGCATATTGTCAAGTATAACACCATTACAGACGAGGATATCCTTGATATAGTTAAGGGAAACCCTATGAAAGGCGATGGAGGCGACGATGTGTTGGTTTACAGTATTACAGGACGTCCTATAAAAAGTCGCTCGACAAATCAGCAGGATCTGATAGACGCTTTTGCAAAAGACGACATGGTATTTGCTGTAGGACCTGCAGGAACGGGTAAGACTTACCTTAGTATTGCTCTCGCCGTCAAGGCACTTAAAGAGAAAACCGCAAGAAAGATAATCCTTTCGCGCCCGGCTGTAGAGGCAGGAGAGAAACTCGGCTTCCTGCCTGGTGATATGAAAGACAAAATAGATCCTTATCTCCAGCCTCTGTATGATGCACTTGAAGATATGATTCCGCAGGTGAAGCTTCAGGATATGATGGAGAAGAAAATCATACAGATAGCTCCTCTTGCCTTCATGAGAGGAAGAACGCTCAGTGATGCTGTCGTGATACTTGATGAAGCGCAGAATACTACGGCGGCGCAGATTAAGATGTTCCTCACCCGTATGGGATGGAATACCAAGATGATAATCACTGGCGACCTCACGCAGATAGACCTTCCGCACAATACGCGCAGCGGATTGGCAGAGGCAATGGACATACTCGATGGCGTCGAAGGAATATCAGTCATCAGAATGAACTCAAAGGATATCGTGCGCCACAAACTGGTGACAAGGATAGTTAACGCTTTCGACAAAGCGGCAAAGAAGGAAAAGCAAATAGAAAACTGTTAATTAATAATACAATATGAACGCTTTAACAAAGACCGATTTCCATTTTAATGGACAGAAAAGTGTGTACCATGGTAAGGTACGCGATGTCTATAACATCAATGACGACCTCATGGTAATGGTTGCCACTGACCGTATCTCTGCTTTTGACGTAATCCTTCCAAAGGGAATACCATTCAAAGGACAGGTGCTCAATCAGATTGCTGCAAAATTCCTCGATGCTACGACAGATATCTGCCCTAACTGGAAACTTGCCACTCCTGACCCTCAGGTTACTGTAGGACTCAAATGCGAAGGCTTCCGTGTAGAGATGATTATCCGTGGCATACTGACTGGTTCGGCTTGGCGTGACTACAAGAACGGTTGTCGTGAGATATGTGGTGTCAAACTGCCAGAGGGAATGCGTGAGAATGAGCGCTTCCCAGAGCCAATTATTACTCCTACTACAAAGGCTGACGAAGGTCATGACCTCAATATTTCTAAGGAAGAGATTATTGCCCAGGGCATCGTGTCTGCCGAGAATTATGAGGTAATGGAAGATTATACACGTAAACTCTTCGCTCGCGGACAGGAAATCGCTGCTAAGCAGGGACTTATCCTCGTGGATACAAAGTATGAGTTTGGTAAGAGAGACGGCAAGGTGTATCTCATTGATGAAATCCATACTCCTGACTCTTCTCGCTATTTCTATGCAGATGGCTACGAAGAGAAATTTGAAAAGGGAGAGCCTCAGAGACAGTTGTCTAAGGAATTCGTACGTCAGTGGCTTATAGAGCATGACTTTATGAATGAGCCAGGACAGACAATGCCCGAGATTACCGATGAATATGCAGAAAGCGTGAGCGAGCGTTACATCGAGCTCTATGAGCATATCGTAGGCGAGAAGTTCGACCGCACTGCTGATACAGCAGACATCGCTGCACGAATCGAGAAGAACGTTTCCGATTATCTTGCAAAGATGTAGTTGGATTGGTTGTTTAGTTGTTTAGTTGTCTTGTGATATGGC
>URJQ01000149.1 GCA_900548195.1 uncultured Prevotella sp. | reverse complement strand
CTTTGGCGCGCTTGCAGACCTCCTCGTCACAACCTTGCCGGCTGGTTTTCCCCAAAATAAAGACAAAGAAAATGAAAAAAGCAACCACCCTATTATCAGCAGCCCTAATAGCATTAGCGATATCATTAGCAAGCAGCTGCACTAACAACAGCAAAAAGCAAGCCGACAACGTAGCCTCAACAGAGGCAGTAGCCGACAGCCAAAGCATTATCCACCCCCGCTATGCCAAAGGCTTCAGCGTGGAATATCCATCTGAAGGCATACGCCTCGTGGAAGTAAAAGACCCTCAGAAGGGGAAAGGAATGACCTACCGCTTTGCTCTCGTCAGCCAAGGAGCCAATTCAGAAGTGCCGGAAGGCTACACACGCATCGACGTGCCTATCCGCAGCGCTGTACTGATGACTATGCTTCAGCTCTCCAATTTCACTGCCCTCGATGCTCAAGACATCGTGAAAGGCATCACCGGAACCAAGAATCTCTTTGACAAAAACATCAAAGAGCGCGTAAAGAAGGGCGATATAGTAAAGATAGGTATGGAAGGCAACTTCGATCCTGAACTGGTAATGGCTGCCAAACCTGACGTCATCTTCATCTCTCCATTCAAGCGCGGTGGATATGATGCCATCAAGGAGACTGGAGTAACCCTCGTTCCACACCTCGGATTCAAGGAACTCGACCCATTAGGTCAGGCTGAATGGATAAAGTTCGTGGCTATGTTTATCGGAAAAGAGCATCAAGCTAACGTTGTTTTCCAGGAAATTGCCGACAGATATGAGTCGCTCAAGGAGAAGGTGGCACAGGCAAAAGGCAAGCGCCCTACCGTCTTCAGCGGTGAGATGCACGGCGGAAACTGGCACGCAGTGGGCGGCAAGAACTATCTGGCGCAGATATTCCGCGATGCCGGTGCCGATTATGTCATAAATGATGACAACACAGGTGGCGAGCCTCTCGACTTCGAATCCATGTATTCCAAGGCCGCAGAGGCTGATTACTGGCGCATCCTCAATAGTTATCCTGGAGATTTCTCCTACGAAGCGCTGGCGGAATCAGAAAACCGCAACAAGCTCTTCAAGGCTTTCCGCGACAAAAAGGTGATATATTGCAACATGAAGCGTCACCCTTACTATGAGATTTCCCCTATATGTCCTGACAAAGTGCTGGCTGATTTCGTCGCTATTTTCCATCCCGAACTCATGCCAAAGGACTACAAGCCAGCCTTTTACCATCTCATGAAGTAATTCCAGCCGCTCCTACTGTGTCCATCGCGTCATCAGCGGATAAAAGACAAGAAACCGCAACCGCGTCAGCGCGATTTTTCACTCTTCACTTTTCACTCTTCACTTTTCACTAAAAAAAAGAGGAAGAAAAAGGTAACTCCCATTCTTCATTCTTCATTTAATAAAATCAACATTCTCCCACTTCAGTTTGTCCTCATTCTGAGGCTTGCGTTCATCCGCTTTATGACCTATACCGAGAACACAGAGGCAAGAGAGATTGTCAGGCAAAGAGAGAATCTTGCGTATCTGCACATCAGCAGGAGTGCCATCAGCAAGAGTTCTGCCACGCATCTGAGCCCAGCAAGAACCAAGACCGAGTTCCTCAGCCTGATACTGCATGGAGATAGCGGCAATACTTCCATCCTCTATCCAGCAATCATTCTGCTCAGGGTCGCCAAGCACTGCGATACAAGCCGCTGAGCCTTTGAGAAACTGTCCGCCCAAAGCCTTAGCTTCAGAGAGAGCAACTATCTTCTCCTTATCTTCTACCACGACAAACCGCCATGCTCTGACACCCTTTGACGTAGGAGACATCAATGCTGCACGGAGTATGCACTTCATATCATCTTCACTAATCTTTTCCTCAGTGAATTTTCTATGGCTGCGACGCAGCCTTACAAGATCCTTAAATTCTGTCATTACTAATATAATTCAATTGGTTTTCGATGCAAAAGTAATCATTTCTTCTTGATTTATAAAGAAAAACGATTGATTTTTTAGTAAATACAAATTATCAACAAATAAAAAGCCGAAAACCAACAATCAATAACCGACAACCAATAACCGACAACCAACAACCAATGAATTATAAACCCCTCCTCCTATCAGCAATGATGACACTTTCATCAATGGCAATCCAAGCCATAATACCAGACTCTCTCCTCCAACAAAAAATGCAAGCGGAAGAGAATACCTTCCTTGCAAATATGAAACCAGGACTGCAACACACTCAAATGTTAGCAGTCAGAAAAGCAATACAAGGCGATGACACCGACCTGCAGCAGATAAGGCAAAGCCGTAACATCCCACCAACACTGCCTGAAGATGTCAGCACTCACTTTCCCACATCCGATCTCTGCGTCTTCACGCCAAAGAAACCCACAAGTCGCAAGCGCCCTGTATTACTCTACCTTCATGGCGGTGGATGGTGCTTCGGAAGCATCAACAGTTGTGCAAGATTCTGCGCAGCCGTTGCACTCGAAGCTGACTGCATCGTAGTAGCATTAAACTATCGCCTCGCCCCAGCCTTCCCATTCCCTGCACCACTGGAAGACTGTCAGCAGGCAGTCCACTACATCAGAGACCACGCCCAAGAGTGGGGAGGAGACCCATCTCTTATCTCCGTGGGAGGAGACAGTGCCGGTGGCAACCTCGCATTGTCCACAGCCATGTCTGTAAAAGGGATATCAAAGGTCATACCTATCTATCCTGTCACCAAACTCTTCACCGAGCGAACCACATCATGGAAGAAATACGCCAAAGGGTATGGCAATGATGCTGAACTGCTCGAAGCCTTCAACGAAGCCTATGCCAACCATCAGGAAACCGACCCACTCGTTTCTGTAGGTCTATGTAGTGACGAGGCATTAAAAGCCTTGCCTCCAGCCCTTTTCATCTCCGCAGGTCACGACATTCTCTTCGACCAAACCGCCGAACTTATCAATCGAATGCAATCCCTCGCTCATCCTGTTACCTATCACATCTACCCCACTGCCACCCACCTATTCATCACAGTGCCAGGTCAATCCACTGCATTCCTGGAGGCGGTTAAGGCTGTAAGCCAATTTATAAGTAAGTAGGTAATCAAAAAAGATTACAGATTCTGGGGGAAACCATCTATCAAAACAAAGGTCTTTCAGCCCAGTCGCCACGATCAAGATTGCGATAGCACACTGCTTCGCCGAGATGGTTCATCTGCACCGTTTCCGAACCGGCAAGGTCGGCAATAGTGCGAGCCACCTTTAAGATACGATTGTAAGCACGGGCAGAAAGATTAAAACGAGCCATAGCCTTACGAAGTATCTCTATGCCTTCCTCGCCAGGATCAGCAAACTGATGCAGCATCTTTTCAGTCATCTGTGCATTGCAGTGTATGCCTGGATAATCCTTAAATCGCTGCTCTTGCATCTTTCTTGCCTTCATGACGCGTTCACGTATCACGCTGCTTGGCTCTCCTTGTGTACGCTTTGATATTTCACTGAATGCCACTGGATGTATCTCGCACTGGATATCTATACGGTCAAGCAACGGACCGGATATCTTATTCATATATCTCTGTATCTGTCCTGGCGTGCAGACGCATTTATGAGTGCGGTCGCCATAATAGCCACAAGGGCATGGATTGGCTGATGCCACAAACATAAATGAGCATGGATAGTCTATAGTGTAGCGTGCCCTGGAGATGGTAATATGCCTGTCTTCAAGCGGTTGACGCAACACCTCAAGCGTGGATTTATTAAATTCTGGCAACTCATCGCAGAAGAGCACTCCATTATGCGCCAAGGAAATCTCGCCCGGCATAGCTTTAGTGCCTCCACCACATAGCGCCACCTGCGAAATGGTATGATGAGGACTGCGAAATGGGCGCTGAGAAATCAGTGTCGCCTCAGCTCCAAGTTTGCCAGCTATACTATGTATCTGCGTGGTCTCAAGACTCTCAGCAAGCGACAATGGAGGGAGAATGCTCGGCAAACGCTTTGCCATCATTGACTTTCCAGACCCTGGAGGACCTACCATAATTATATTATGTCCGCCAGCGGCAGCTATCTCCATAGCCCTCTTGATGTCTTCCTGTCCTCTGACGTCTGCGAAATCAAGGTCGCAATTACTTTGACTCTCGTAAAAGACCTTCCTCGTATCATAAACTATAGGCTCAGCATCTGCCATATCTGAAAGAAACTGTACCACATCTGACAGCGATTCCATACCATAGACCTCCAATCTATCCACCACTGCAGCCTCTCTCGCATTTTCCTTTGGCACGATAATGCCCTTATATTTTTCCTTCCTTGCAAGTATGGCAATGGGTAATGCGCCGCGGATAGGCTGTAATTTACCGTCCAGACTCAGTTCGCCAATCAACATATATTCATGCAGATGCGTAGTCGGCATCCCCTCATTTGCAGCAAGTATTCCGATAGCTATTGGCAAGTCAAAGACGGTTCCTTCCTTTCTTAGGTCAGCAGGAGCAAGGTTCACCGTAATACTTGCATGAGGAAACTTGTATTTATTATAAAGGAATGCAGTGCGAATGCGACTCAAGCTCTCTCTTACAGCTTCGTCGCCAAGGCCCGAGAGGCTAATATTTTGTCCTGCCTCCACGCTTACCTCCACCTTAACGGTAGTGACTTCAAGTCCATTAACAGCAGCACAGTATGTTTTTACGAGCATATATAATGTATTATTGTGTATAGGTCAAAGAAATGAAAATAACAAAACGACAACGCAAAATTAGCAATAAAATCCGAGACTCACCCTCATTTCACGATATTATTTCTTTCATCGGCACATTTTTTCACGATATTTAGTTGTTAGACAGCACGAAATGCACATTTTCACATCGTAAACAAAGCAAATATAATATTACTAAAGTTTCCCACCCCAAAATAATGGGGTAAAAATAACAGTTTCTCAATAAAA
>URJQ01000148.1 GCA_900548195.1 uncultured Prevotella sp. | reverse complement strand
TTTGTTGCTCAGGTACTTATAAAAAACGTTAAAGTATAATGCTGCGGAAATAAGGTAAAATATTACCTTTGCCAAGATAATAAGATAGTCTGTGTTTTAGTACACAATCAAAAAAAATGACAAGACAGATTTTTACAGAATCATTATAAAAAAAACATATATTTATATCCTTAATTTATGAGAGTAATTATAGAACCTGATTATGACAAGATGTCCATTTGGGCAGCCAATTATGTAGCCAAGTGCATCAAAGATGCTAATCCTACTCCTGAGAAGCCATTCAAATTAGGATGCCCTACAGGCTCTTCTCCACTTGGACTCTACAGAGAACTCATCAAGAAATACGAGGCTGGAGAGGTCTCTTTCCAGAATGTGATAACCTTCAATATGGATGAATACGTGAACCTTCCAGAGGATCATCCTGAGTCATACCATTCATTCATGTGGAAGAATTTCTTCTCACATATTGACATCAAACCAGAAAACGTGCACATCCTCAACGGCAATGCAAAGGACCTTGTGGCTGAATGTGAGGCTTACGAAGCAAAGATAGAAGCAGTGGGAGGCATTGACCTCTTCATGGGTGGCGTTGGTCCTGACGGACATCTTGCATTCAATGAGCCTGGCTCTTCGCTCAGTTCCAAGACACGCATCAAGACTCTCACGACAGACACTATTATAGCCAACAGTCGCTTCTTTGACGGTGACCTCTCTAAGGTACCTTCCCAGGCGCTTACTGTGGGTATTGGCACTGTGATGGCTGCCAAGGAAGTGCTGCTCGTGTGCAACGGTCATCATAAGTCCCGTGCCTTGAAGCATATCGTGGACGGCTCAGTTTCTCATAAATGGACTGCTTCTATGCTTCAGATGCACCCTCACTGCATCGTGGTCTGCGATGAGCATGCTTGCGACGAACTGACAGTAGGAACCTACAAGTACTATCTCGACAAGGAGAGAGGAAACTTGTAATAAGACCCCCTCTCTTCCCCCTGTAAGGGGGAGGCCAGATACCTTCTCCGCTTGCGGTTTCCCAACTGCGTCAGCGCGATTTTTCACTCTTCACTCTTCACTTTTCACTAAGCAGTCTTAAACCTGCTCCGCGCCCTCTTCCACCTTTTCAGAAGGAGTAGTCTCCACCTTACTTGGGTCATACTTCTGCAGAGTAGCGCCACCGAGGAAGGTGCGAGTGACCTTGTTGGTAGCCACATCCTTCTTACCAGCGCTGATGAAGTTGACGCGCATACCGCTCACATTGCGAGAGATGGAGAAGTTCTCCGGCTTATCAGCGCCGACGGTCTTGAGACCAATCTTGAAAGTGCCGAAGCCATCGAGCTTCACGGAAACAGAGTTCTGGAGCTGGTCAGTCATCACATCCACGAGTTCAGCGATTACAGCGAGCACGTCACTCTTCTTGAGAGTACAATTACGCTGGATGATATCCGCCATTCCAGCGGTATCGATAGTGTTGATTTGTACTGCGCGACCATAATAGAGGTTGCCTGAATTCTTACGATTGTCACGAACGATTTTGTAAAGCAATGCCATAATGATAAAAAATTAAAAGGTTAATAAATATGTGTTGTTTGGTTGTTTGGTTGTTGGCTGTCGGTTGCCAGGATTATGAACTATGAATTATGAATTATGAACTATGAATTATGAACTATGAATTATGAATTATGAATTACTTCCCAAACCGCGTCAGCGCGATTTTTCACTTTTCACTCTTCACTTTTCACTAATTAATATGTTGTTTAGCAAGGGAGGTCTTCACTATCCAGCCTCCCCCTCACAGGGGGATAAGAGGGGGTCTTATACCTGATACTCCATCCGAGCCATTCCCCGGTTTTCCCCGCGGTCGCTCTTATAGGAGATATGCAAGCAATGTATCACCTTCTGTTGTCCGCGCACCTCGATGAGCAACTGGTCGAAGGGCAGGTTTAGGCGTATGAAGTCATACATCTTACGTCCCACCTCGGTGCTGCCCACGTGGATATCAGCCGCTTCGCCATAGAGATGTTGCGACTGTCGGGCGCCGCCCACCGCCTCATTAAGAGAGTACGTGCGAAACCCGCTGGTGATACGAATCACGCCGAAGCGTTTGCGTAGCGGTTCAAGAACATGGATACACAACTGTCTCAGTCGCTCCACCTCCTCCAGGCAGGGTATGTTCTCGATGCCGAGGCGTATAGCCGTAGCCGAGCGAGTAAACTCCCCAAGCCGGAAGTGAGGTGAGAGAATCAAGTCAGGAGAGAAAGGATTTGAGTTGTCCAGGTCGTTCTCCACAGTGAGCAAGCGCTCACAATCATTCAGATCATTTCTGTTTATCAGTGTTTTCATGGTAAGATATGTTTCAGTGTTCGATGTGTGTTTCAGGATTTCAGAGCGTCTTTCTGATTTCCGAGTGCAAATTTGTCGAAGACTCGCACGAAGGAAATAGGGCATGTCGGTCGAAGAGCGGTGCCCATCTATCTGATTTCCGAGTGCAAAGGTACAACATTTCCGACCCGAATCCAAATATTATATGCATACTCTTGTGCATACTCATGTGCATACCGCCCTGAAAACGCCCTGAAAACAGTGTTTTTCCATCAAAAAAAGTGGCAAAAGCGATTTATCGGATAAAAGAGAAGAGAGACATACGCTCCTTCTGTTCATTAGTACGATACACCATAATATCCACAAGGCGTTGCGAACGCACACCTTTTATATTATCAAGGCGAGAGAGATAACTGCAGATATTATGAGGCAAATACATATCAAACAAGCGAAATACGCGAGAAGCAATCTCACGCTGTGACAAAGGCACACCTGTATCATCACGCATCTTCTCACTGATAAACACATATCTCACCACCTCCATCAAGTGGAGCTTACTCTCATTCCAATGCAAAGGAGTATCATGTGAACCACGAAGCACCTCCACCATCTCATCCGCCAGCTGCTGCTGTACCTGTTTGTGTGTCATTTTTTCCATAGTTGTTGTCTTGCTTTCTTTGAAGATAAAATATCAATAAATAAAAATAATAAAAAATATTCTTGATTGTCTTTGTCCATTGATACTTTAATATTGTTTTTATATATTGATATTCTATTTTTATAAATTGATATTTTATAACAGCGTGCAAAGGTAAAAGATAGATGTGCACAAACAGTTCAATGCAATATTTTGGCAGTTAAATCATGTTAACCCTTAATAATATTTAACCTTTTCCGCCCCAAAACCACCCAAAAAGAGCATTTTTCCCAAAGAAATTTTGCCGTTTGCAGAAAATACACTATCTTTGCATAAATATATATTATAATAAGGAATAGTTATTCTAAACCCCCTAAAACCACAAAAAAACATGTCATTTACATCCACAAGCAATGAAATATTCCGTCGTGCCATTGCCGACTACCACGTCACAGACAATGTTGATACTCCTATCAACAATCCATTCCCTGCTGACACCATCAACCACACGCTATATCACAAATGCTGGATAGACACAGTTCAGTGGCATTTCGAGGACATCATACGCGATCCTAACATCGACCCTGCGGAAGCACTCGTGCTCAAGCGACGCATCGACAAAAGCAATCAGGACCGCACTGACATGGTGGAAAACATCGACACATACTTCCGCGCTCACTACGCTGACGTCAAGGTGCTACCTGACGCCACCATCAACACAGAGTCGCCTGCATGGGCTATTGACCGCCTCTCCATCCTCGCACTCAAGATTTACCACATGCGTGAGCAGGTAGAGCGCAAGGACGCAGCTCCTGAACACATCGCCAAGTGCCAGTTCAAGCTCGACGTGCTCCTCGAGCAGCAGGTGGACCTCTCCACTGCCATCGACCAACTCCTCGCCGACATAGCAGCTGGACGCAAATACATGAAGGTATATCGCCAGATGAAGATGTACAACGACCCAAGCACAAACCCTGTGCTATATAAGAAATAAATAGAAGACCCCCTCTTATCCCCCTGTGAGGGGGAGGCCAGATACCTTCTCCGCTTGCGGTCAGCTCAACTGCGTCAGCGCGATTTTTCACTCTTCACTTTTCACTAATCTTTTAAAAAAGAATGACCACTCCAACGAAGATTCTAATAATCCGTTTCTCAGCAATGGGAGACGTGGCGATGCTCGTGCCTGTCGTTCATGCACTCGCCACGCTATATCCGGACGTGCACGTCACTGTGCTCTCACGCCCATTTGCGCAGTCATTCTTCGAAGGACTCGCGCCCAACGTCTCATTCATGGCGGCAGACCTCACCACTGAATACAAAGGCATCAGAGGACTCAACGCACTCTACAGACGTCTCGCAGCAAAGCAGTTCACACACATTGCTGATATGCACGGAGTATTGCGCTCGCACTACCTCCGTATGCGATTCCTGCTCAATAATTACAGAGTAGAGCATATAGACAAGCACAGAAAAGAAAGACAGGCACTCATACGACCGGAAAACAAGGTATTCAAGCAGTTACCCACATCATTCCGCAACTATGCCGAAGTGCTCCACCGCCTCGGCTTCCCTCTCAAGCCCACCTTCCGCAGCATCTTCGGAGAAGGAAAAGGAAACCTCCGACTACTGCCACCAGAAATAGGAGAGAAGAAAGCATTCCAGAAATGGATTGGCATTGCTCCTTTCGCTGCCCACAAAGGTAAGATATACCCGATAGAGAAGATGGAGCAAGCCATGCAGCTCATCCTCAAAGACCATCCCAACACGCGCATCTTCCTCTTCCACGGTAAAGGCGAGGAAGCAGAACTCATGCGTCAGTGGACCGACCGTTACCCGGAAGTGACCTCGGCATCCACCCTTCTAAATGGCATACAGCAGGAGCTCATCCTCATGTCGCATCTCGACAAGATGATATCCATGGACTCAGGCAATATGCACCTCGCATCCCTCGTGGCATGTCCCGTCGTCAGCGTATGGGGTGCCACCCATCCTTACGCCGGCTTCTTAGGTTGGCGGCAGAGTCCCGACAACGTCATCGACATTCCCCTCCCATGCCGTCCATGCTCCATCTACGGCAACAAGCCATGCACCCAAGGCGACTACCCATGCCTCAATAACATCCCTCCGCAGGCTATCGCTGATAAGATATAAGGAGACCCCCTCTTATCCCCCTGTAGGGGGAGGCCAGATACAGAGACCTCCCTTGAGGAAGGAACGCAAGCGTAGAAGCTATCCAGCCTCCCCCTTACATTGGGATAAGAGGGGGTCTTTGATTTCTGG
>URJQ01000147.1 GCA_900548195.1 uncultured Prevotella sp. | reverse complement strand
CAGCTACCGCCTCAACGTGCAGAAGGGTTACAACACTCCTAACGACAAAAACCCTGACATGTCTTCATCACTCTCCTATTCTTCCACCGACGGTGCTGACGACAAATCCACGGATATCACATGGTATGCAAGCGCAGACTACAACTACGCTGAGAAGTATTACCTCACTGCCGGACTCTCCGCACAGGCATCTTCACGCTTCGGCAAGGACGCTGACGGACTCAAAGCCTTCGGCACTGTATGGGGTATCTTCCCAAGCATACAGGGTGCATACGTCATCAGTAATGAGAAATGGCTCGCTGATATCAAGGCTATCAACTACCTCCGCCTCAATCTCGGCTTCGACATTTCCGGCAATGACAACATCGACTACACCGCTTCACGCTCATATTTCATCGCAAAGAATATGCTCGGAAACGACATCACTGGCAAGTATCTCGGCAATGTGGGCAACAGTTCACTCAAATGGGAGACCACAAACCGCCTCACTGCCGGCATAGAAGGCAACTTCTTCGGCAATCGTCTCCATGCCGCTTTCAATGTGTTCAAGTCATGGACATCTGACCTTATCAGCCTCAACAAGATGTCATGGACCAGCGGTATCGACCAGAACTGGGGCAACAACGGCAAACTGGAGAACACCGGATTCGACGCAAGTCTCGCTTACAAGGTGGTAAACTCCAAGAATTTCCATTGGGAACTCGGTGCAAGCGCTGGTCATTACAAGAATAAGGTCACTGCATTGAGCAACAACAATGCAAGCTATGAGACCTCTGCCTATGGCGCTACTATCCTTACATCAGTAGGCAATCCTGTAGGCGTGTTCTACGGTTATACCACTGACGGCGTGTTCTCCACCACAAAGGAGGCCAATGACGCCGCTCTCTATCAGCTTGACAAGTCCGGCAACAAGGTATTCTTCCAGGCTGGCGACATGAAATTCGTGGATCGTGACGGCAATCACTGCATTGATGACGCAGACCGTGTCATCATCGGCGACCCTAATCCGGACATCTATGGCAATATCTTCACCCACTTCAACTGGAAGCGATGGACCCTCGATGCCACATTCACATACTCTCTTGGCAATGACATCTTCAACTATGAGCGCAGCATCCTGGAGAGCGGCAAGTATTTCTACAATCAGACCACTGCCATGAACAGCCGCTGGACCACAGAAGGTCAGGTTACCTCAATGCCACGCATCAGTTATCAGGACCCTCATGGCAATGCCCGCTTCAGCGACCGCTGGATAGAGGACGGCTCATATCTCCGTCTGAGCAATGTGACTCTCAGCTATTCTCTCCCTATGAACACCACATACCTCCAGGGTATCACCGTATGGGGAGCTGCATATAATCTCTTCACACTCACCCACTATCTCGGTTCCAACCCTGACTGCACCCTTTCCGGCAACACCCTCCTTCAGGGAATCGACCGCGGTCTCTTAGGCGCTGGACGCACATTCGCAGTGGGTGTCAAGCTCAACCTCTAAAAAAAATACAACAATGAAAACAAAAAAGACATCATATTTCAAGAAGTCAGTCATAGCCTTCCTGACATTCCCGATAATGGGAATCACAGGAAGCGTCCTGACCTCATGTGCTGATATGCTCGACACCAAGTCCGACATGGTAGGACGAGTAGAGGACAGCAAGATCAACACACCGGAAGACTCGCTCAACTACGTCACCGGAGCCATACGCTGCATGCAGGTAATAGCTGACCGCACTTTGCTGCTCGGTGAACTCCGTGCCGACCTCATGACTCCATCAGTGGATGCCACCACCGCTATACAGCAGATGGCTGCCAATGATTTCAGTGCACCAAACCAGTATAACAACATCAGCGACTACTATGCCGTAATCAATAACTGCAACTACTTCATAGAGAATGCCGACACCACCCTCGACCGCCTCGGCAAGAAGATATTCGAAAAGGAGTATGCTGTCATGAAGACCTACCGCGCATGGACCTATCTCCAGCTCGCTAAGATATACGGCAAGGTGCCGCTCATCCTCAAGCCATTGCTCACAGAGAAAGATGCACTCGCCGCTACTCAGCAGAAATACGCTGACATCAATGAGATATGCTCTTATTTCATCGATGACCTCAAGCCTTACGTAGATACCGAATACCCGAAATACGGAGAGATGGGCACAAACAAATTCGCGTCACCGAAGTTCTTTATCCCTGTTCGTGTGCTCCTCGGAGAGATGTGTCTCTGGACCGGACGCTACGAAGAAGCATGTGGATACTTCTATGATCTCATGACCCAAAAGAACAATTATCTGCAGACTGGAGTAGAAAGAGGACATTGGAATGTCACCAACCTTGACTTCACGACAGCATCAATGTCCTACAGTTTCACATGGAATTCGGTCAAAAGCGATGACCTCATGTCTTTTATCCCTATGGAGGATAATGAGTTCTACGGAGTAAGGTCATATATCCATGACCTTTTCGCTTCCACAGAGACCAACTATTACCACTATCAGGCTGGTCCTTCAAAGGCACTGTTCGACCTTTCCAAAGCCCAGAACTACTGTTACGTAGATAAGGTCAGCGAGACTCAGAAGGACACAGTCTATGCTCCTAAGACCGGATTTAGGGAAAGCTATGAAGCTGGTGACCTGCGTCTGGCTTCATGCTATAATAAGAGGACCATCAACCAAGACGAGACTTCGCTCTTTTCTTCTGACTACCAACAGATAGACAAGATGAGCAATGGCAATTTCATACCTCTCTATCGCCGACAGCAGGTATATCTCATGTTTGCCGAAGCACTCAACCGTGCCGGCTACCCAGAGTCTGCTTTCTGCATCCTCAAGTATGGACTGACCAACAAGAACATCGAGAAATACATCTCTGAGGAAGAGCGCAGCAAGGCTTCCGCTTACCTTGGATTCAATGATGACATATTCACGGAGAACAACACCCTCGGCATACATGCCCGCGGTTGTGGCGATGTGGATTGCGACACCACTTACTGCATCCCTGCCAATCTCTCCGGTGAAGAGGAAATAAAGTATGTGGAGGACATCATCGTCACTGAGATGGCTCTCGAAAGTGCATTTGAAGGCAAGCGTTTCTTCGACCTCATGCGCATCGCCCTCCGTCGTAACGACCCAGCATACCTCGCAGAGCCTATCTCACGCCGTGCTGGAGCAAAGGACGAAGCCACCTACTCCCGCCTCATGGATACCCACAACTGGTATCTCCCTATCCAGTAATCTCCATCCCAATATTAGGGAATAGGGAATAGGGAATAGGAAATAGGAAATAGGGAATAGGGAAAGGGTAATAGGAGATTACCGTCGTTCTCTTGCGATAATCGCATTAGCAAGAAACCACAAATAGACAAAGGTAATCTCCAATTCCCCATTCCCTATTCCCTTTTATTTCCCACATTCCCCCACATCAATAAGCAAATTCGACCTGACCATCTCCAACGACAGTGCCCAGCATATAACAGGTTTCGGTGCCGCTGCACTCGGCACTCTCATGTGTCCGATTACCAACGACAAAATCATAGAGAAGGCATACGGCGCTGATTCACCGATAGGCCTCAACATCCTGCGCATGGAACTCACGCCTAACACCATCGGCGACGTCACCCAACCATGGGACACGCCTTACGATTGGCACGGTTATCTCCCGGCTGTCCGCATGGCAAGGTCGAAAGGGGCTATCATCTACGCCTGCCCTTGGTCGCCTGCTCCTATCTACAAGACCAACGGAAGCGCATCCGGCGGAAAGAACGACGAGGATGACAGCAAGTCAGTGAAAGGCAAACTCAACGAGAGAGGCTACAAGGAACTGTTCTCATGGTTCAAGACTTTCGCCAAATACATGAAGGACAACGGTGCTCCTGTCGATATCATCTCGCTCCAGAATGAGCCTGACTGGTGGGTAGGCTACACCGGATGCCTCTATTCACCGCAGGAACTGCATGACCTCGTGGCGAATTACGGCAGCAGATTCAAGAATGGAATGGGCGTAAAACTGATGGGCGGCGAGCCTCTCGGTTATCGTAACGATTACTATGAAGCACTGCTCAATGACCCTCAGTCACGGCAATACCTCAGTTATATCAGCGGGCACATCTACGGCGCCGGCACCATAGACAACATGAAGAAAGCCGCCGCCCTCGCCCGGAAATACAACATCGAGTCGTGGATGACGGAGCATTCATGCGAACCGGCAAGCGACCACGGCGAACCCCACTACAATGCCGACAACAAGCGCATCTACGACACTCCCGTATGGAGCGACGAACTGGTCTTTGCCGAGGAACTGACCCAGTGTATGCTCGCCGGAATCAATGCCTACGTCTATTGGTATCTCTATCAGAGATGGGGAATGATAGGCGATGGCGAGGAAGTGGTGTCCGGCGGAAACAAGGACGGGGAAATCCTTCCGCGCGGCTATGTCTATTCCCATTTCGCCAAGCATCTGCCTGGTGCCACGCGAGTGTTGGCAAGCAGCAAGAAGGCACCGTCCGAAAACAAGGCTTTCCAGCGCACTGCCTACCTGAAAGGTGACAGCATCATCATCGTCACCCTCAACAAGTCTGCCAACCCTATCAACATCCAGATGTCCCTGCCTTTCGATGTCATCAGCGGAAAGACCATTTCCAGCACATCGAGCACCGACCTCTGCAAGGAGACGGAGATAGACTTCATCGGTCCGGCAAAGCAAGTGGATGTGCTGATCCAGCCGCAAAGCGTCAACACCACCATCTTCCGCATCGACTCCCCATCCACTGCCATCAAGGAGATTCCGGCGGAAAATCCACGTTCCGCCGATGATTTCATCTATAATCTCCGCGGCGAAAGGATTACGAAAGCCACCAAAGGCATATATATCAAGAACGGAAAGAAATACATAGCCCGATAACGTCACCGCTCCATTTCTCACCTTTCATCCCCTCTTTCAAGAGCCTCCCCCACATGGGCACCGCTCTCCAACAAGCGAAACAGCCGGCAAGGAAACGATTCCCTGCCGGCTGTTTTTTGTTAGCGAAAAATGAGTGATTTACACAAATTTGCTTGATTTATAATGATTATTGCAAAATTTAATGTATATTTGTAGCAGAATTCGGCGAATTCATTAAAGGGTGGTTCTATAAATTACCACCATTATATTATAGAACCACCCTAAACTAAGTCTTAGAAGTCTTATGGGCATAAACAAAGAACTAACAGAAGAGGACATCAAGTTCCGCTATATCACAACGAAGCCATCACAAGCAAGGGATGGTCAAAGGATAGTATATTCATGGAACAGAAGGTTAAAT
>URJQ01000146.1 GCA_900548195.1 uncultured Prevotella sp. | reverse complement strand
TGTGGGGAGATGGCCTGTTTGGAGAGCGTATTGGCAGCTATATCAAAAAGCCTATGGCGGAGTGCACAGGAAATGAGATCATTGAAGAGATGCTGTACCATTTTGGAATGTTGGATATGAAGGATGAGGTGCTGGCACATTCCCATATCTCTACCTGTATGATGCCCTATATCACCTCGCAGTTCATGCCTCGCAAGGAAAGCGACCGCCCGACGATCATTCCCACAGAACGTCACGGTTCTTCTCCCGCTGATCCGGGAAATAGTCCCTATCATAAATGACCAGCGACATTTCCCAACCGGAATCCATGAAGGTGATTCCGCCGCCCGTACCGCTCTTGCTTCCGGTCATCTTCTCCAATCGTTCAAAAAATTCGGGATAGTCTTCTACGGTGAGGAAAAAACTCATCCATTTGGTCTTGTCGATATGGCTTAAGAACTTATCTGGATTGCCGAACTTTTTATTCCGTGCGGCAAGGTTTTTCCATACCGTGAACAAGCCCATATCTTCCGTGTCCCGGTTAATTTCAGCGATATGTATATTATCACCGTAGGAGGCGTTTGTCATCATGGAGCCGCTGGTAAGAAGGACGTAATCCTGAGCTCTTACAGGAATGGTTTCCTGATTCTTGATCTTAATACCGTAAACCGTATTGCAGGCCTCATCCATTTCCAGATCATAGACTGCAGTGTCCATACGGAAGGTGACACCCTGATCCTCCAACCATTTATGAATCGGCTTGATCACAGAATCCTTGTCATTGCGTTTTGTATGCAGAATGCCCTCCAGATAGTCGAGCCTGTTCAGAAGGCCGAATCGGTTGAAATACCGCTGCGCCTCCAATGCACTGTGATAGGGCTTAAAAGCCAGCATAGAGTGATAGCACCACCACAGAGAGCTATGGAAGAACTCGCTGTCCTTTCCGAAATAGTCCTCAATCGTCATATCCTCCAGATCCTTTTCCGGGATGCTGGTGAAGTGCTCCATTTTCAGGAGCAGCTCCGGACTCATGCGGTAGTCATGCACCTTTTCGTAAATATGTCCCTGTTTGCACAGGAGTCTGCTTTCGGAATGGATCGGCATATCCTTATTGGCTCTTACTGATTCATCAAGCACCGAGATCGATGGATCTTCCAAGGACGGGATCTTGCTGCACAGATACCACAGGCAGGACAGGATAAAAAAATGCGTATGAGACAGGTAGAAGAAAGATATATCAGCTTGCTGACCGACTTCGGCTTCAAGCGAATTTTTGGAACAGCAATAAACAAGGATTTGCTGATTTGTTTTCTCAACAGCTTGTTTGATGGCAAACAGGTTGTGAAGGACGTTTCGTATCTCAACCCTGAGCATGTGGGAGACGTCTACACCGACCGCAAAGCCATCTTCGACGTATACTGCGAGGGCGAAAACGGCGAGAAGTTCATCGTAGAAATGCAGAATGCCTATCAGACATATTTCAAGGACCGCTCCCTGTTCTATTCCACATTCCCTATCCGTGAGCAGGCACCAAAGGGGAAGGATTGGGACTTCAAACTCAACTATGTATATACCGTTGCCCTGCTCAACTTCGACATGAACGAGGAAGCCTTCGAAAAGGAAAAAATCCGCCATAGTGTACAGTTGTGCGATACCGCCACTCATAAAGTGTTCTACGACAAGCTGGAGCTCATCTATGTAGAAATAGCCAAGTTTAACAAATCGCTGGAGGAACTGGAGACGCTTTACGACAAGTGGCTCTATGCGCTGAAGAATCTCTACAAGCTTACCCAGCGCCCTAAGGAGTTATGCGACAAGGTCTTTGACCGCCTCTTCGAGGAAGCCGAGATTGCCAAGTTTACTCCGCAGGAATTGAGGGAGTACGAAGCCAGCAAGATAGCGTATCGCGACATCAAGAATTCCGTAGACACCGCCAAGCGTGAAGGTATTGCTGAAGGAATGGAAAAAGGAATGGAAAAAGGAATGGAAAAGAAAAGTCTTGAGATTGCCAAGAAGATGCTGACAAAGGGCATGGATGAAACGACAGTGATGGAAATAACTGGGCTGTCGGCAGAAATGATACAGAAGCTGAAAGCGGAAATGTAGATGATAGATTCGCAAGGCTGAAAGGTTTCTTTGCTCCGAAGTTTAGATAACAATAACCATCAGTTAATCATATTCTAATTGTGAACAAGTTACCTATTATAGTTTTGGATTTTTCGGGAGTATATGATTTTGAGGCGTTTGCTTCAAGTCGTAATATCATCCGTGTGGATTGTAAGGACCTGAAAGGAGTGGACTGCTATTGTGATGAGGAAGGCAGGGAGAAACTTTATCGCAGGTTGGCCCCATACCCTTCTAAAGCCATTCATTTCCTGGACTCAGGAGATTTCCATTATCTTACCGAATACTGGGTGTCACGGCTGCAGGAACCTTTCTCTCTGATAGTCTTTGATCATCACCCGGATATGCAACAGCCTCAATGGGAAGGCTTGGTTTCGTGTGGCGGTTGGGTGACGGATGTCTTAAAGTCCAATCCTTTTGTGAGACACATCATCCTCGTTGGCGTATCCGACGAACTCATGTCTCAAATACCGGCTGCACTCAGGAGCAAGGTGCTGTTCTACAGTGAGTCGGAAATCGACCATCATCAGGCTTGGCCCTCCAAGGCTGGTAAACTGATACATGAACCCGTATATATCTCTATCGACAAGGATGTGCTGAGGACTGATGATGCCGTCACCAACTGGAGCAATGGAGACATGACCCTTATGGAGCTGCAGGCTGTTTTGCGTATCGTCTATGCTCACGAGAGAGTGATGGGAGTGGATATCACTGGCGAGTGTTCCAATATGCTTGATTATGCCACAGAAGTGAAGGATGCAAGTATTGACAATGAGGCCAATGAGGAATTGATTCGGATGATATTGTCAGAGAGGCAGAACAGGGAGGAGTGACACGTGTCATTTTGGCATTTCAGAGGGGAAGTAATTGACAGAAATCAATTTTTCAAGCCTTTTAAGAAGAAAAAGACAGAAATGTTGTGTGCGAACACAAAAAGGTATTACCTTTGCACTTGAAAAGATTGAATAACGATAATTAAAGTAAAGAAAGGGTAACAATTATGATGATTTTTGGAATGACATTGGTAGTTTTAGCTATCACATTTGCTGAGATTGTAGTAATCAACAAAAAGATGCATCTCGGTGAGTAATATGGAACTAAAATAAGTTATTAATTTTACAAAATACGAAAGGCAGTTGCAGGCTATGGTGCTTGCAACTGCCTTTTTTTGTCGACCCACATAGAGAATGCCCTATGGTGGGGAACTTCAGTATATGCGAAACTTCTTTTATTTCTTATTCCTTGCTTTCTTCAGTCGGAGGACAGTAATGAAGCATCTTTTTTAAGGGTATTAACATTAATTAATGATATGTATAGAGGGAAAATAAATAAAAAATGCATATATTTGCAATCTTTAATGGCCTTTCCTATGTTAACGTATTTACGTACTATGGGGGCACAGAGTTTTAGTGCTAATAATTATTAATTATCGTATGAAGAAAATTTACTTACTCATTTGCGCCGTACTCTTAGCACAGGGAGCTATGGCTATCGATTATGAACAGCTGAAGAAGAACAGCAAGATTAATGCGAGGAGCAAGATAGAACTTGCTAAGTTGCAGACACAGGAAGAAAAAGCTGTGGCACAAAGTAAGGCTACAGGCAGCAAGTTGAAGGCGCTCCAAAAACAAATGGACAATCGCACGCTGCGTGCCATCGTCAAGATGACACCAGGAACTGATGCTGCCATCTTGGCTGACGACGGCATCACGGTGACATCAGTGGTCAATCATTTCGCCATCGTCTCTATGCCTCTGGCGCAGCTGGAGCAACTGGCTGAGCGTAGCGACGTAGTGACCATCAGCTTTGCCAAGCGCAGAAAGCGTATGCTCCTCAGTAAGGCGCATGCTTCGACAGGAGTAGACAAGATACACTTGGGCACTGGGCTGACGCAGCCTTACACGGGCAAAGGCGTAGCCATTGGTGTGCTCGATGGTGGTTTCGATCCTAATCACATTATGTTTCTCGATGCTCAAGGCAAGAGTCGTTTCAAGATGATAGGCTATGCGGCTAAAGAGGGTGACAATCTGACTTATCTCACTACGGCCGAACAGATTGCAGCTTATCAGACAGACGACAAGGAGGAGACGCACGCCACGCACGTGAGTGGTATGGCGGCTGGCAACTATCAGGGCAGTTCCTTCCAGATAAAAGGTGTGGCACCCGAGGCCGACCTCTTGATGGGCCCCATTCCTTACTATGAGTCAGACTATGAGATGTTTGACAAAATGGTGAATTGGTGTAAGGAAAATGGCGGAAAGCGTTTGGTGATCAACATGTCGTATGGTGCTAATGCGGGCTCGCATGATACGACTGACCCTGAGGTGGCTTTAATGGATGAGTTTATCAAGAAATATGATGTGGTGAACTGTATTGCTGCGGGTAATGAGGCCGACTACGACATCGTGCAGCGACGCACCTTCACAGGAGCTACTGGTGAGACGATGAAAGCGGCTTACGTTAGTGATCTTGACGCCGATGGCGAGACGGATGTGACAGAAATCTACAACTATTTCACTGTGACTCAGCCCGAGAAGCAGGTGGAAATCGATGTTGTGCTCTACAATGTCAATACGGGCAGTATTAGTAACACCTGGCATTTCGTAAATGCCTCTAATCCAAATGGTAGAAAATATAAATATAATAATGCCTCTTTCAAAGGTACGGTTTCCGTGACTGCCGAGAACATCGCCAATGGCATGAAGGGCTATGTCCTCAACATCTCTGACATTACTTTCATCAAGGATAATTATGCCTTAGGATATGTAGTAAGGGCCAAGGAGGGACAGACCGTCACAAGTTACTTAGAGAGTACCACGATGTTTGACACCGATGTTGCAGGATGCGATAAAGACATCACTCATGATGGTACGATCAATAGCATCGCTTGCGGCACAGAACCGATCGTTGTGGGGGCCTATAACACGGTGAAGAGTTATCAGGCGATAGATGGATATACTCATGGCGTGAAAGACTACTTTGGTAGTGTGAGTTATGGAAACAATGTGGGCGACATCGCTTTCTTCTCAAGTTATGGCAAACTGGCTGACGGAAGAGAGCTTCCTCATGTGTGTGCTCCTGGACTATTTGTGCAGTCGAGCTACAGCCGATATACAGAGAACTATGAGGAGGATGTTATGCGACGGGAGACAGTGGCTGGCACTATGTATGAGTTCGGACAGATGAGTGGTACATCCATGGCTACGCCTTATATGAGTGGTGTTTG
>URJQ01000145.1 GCA_900548195.1 uncultured Prevotella sp. | reverse complement strand
ATATCAATAAATAAAAACAAACAAATATATTTTTTCTATTTTTTCTCTATTTTTCTCTATTGATAATTTACACTTCCCCACGGCAGTGGGGACTGAGGGACTATTTATTGCTTGCGAAAGTTGAGTAAAAAATAAAATACTATGTTTAAGAAAGAAGGTTTTTGGGACGTTGTTCCTCAAATTAAGTCAGTATCTTTCCCTTTGCGTGGCAAATGGCAAGTGGATTTAGTGGATGGTCGTTCTATCATTATGCCAATCTCTGCCTTCCCGAGTTTAAAGCGTATTTCTTCTAAAGAGCGAAAAAACTGGTATCTTATAGGTGGAGGCGTGACTTGGGATGCTTGTTCTGAAGTCATTCATGTAGAGCAACTTCTTGGCGACTATCAGAAATATTCACATGAAGCTTAAGGATAATGCCCCTCTCCCACCCTAACTAAAGTCTATAGTCGCAGTGGAGATTGCTGATTACCGTGGCTGAAGCGCCGGTGCTGCCGGTGTGCTGGATATGGATTCCTCCGAAAGGATTGTGAGAGATTGGCGCTTTCAGCGTCTGGGAGGAAACTGACTGCGCGTCGGATGTTGCCTTCTGCACTGCATTAGTGACGGTTACAGTGAGAGAATCGTGCGTGGCAAGCATATCAATATGACATCCACGGCGGAAGAGGGTACACTTTTCCGGGGAGGAAATCGGCGTTATTACACCTTTATTATATGCCACGAGATATATCTCGACTGCCTTGTCATGATGCGGAGTGCGGACAAAGCGGATGCCATAACCGGTGAGTGTGCGGGTGTCAAACTTGATACAGATGTCGAGATACTGCCCTGTGGCGCTGCCAAAGCCTTGTCCCGGTCCCTTGCAAGGGTCGAGATTGAGCGAGAGATGCTGACCTCCATATTTCTCATCGTCAAGGGAGGTGAACATCAGTCGGGCACCGCGGACATTCTGTATCAGTCCATAGCAGCCCTCAGCTCCGTCCATTCCCTCGCCGAACACCCATGCCGGACGAGACTTATCCGGTTCGAAAGCGTAGTCGCCAAGGTCTGACGGACAATAAGCATCAATGGTCCAGCGACCTGACTCCACTTTATCCGTCCCTATTATGCCAAACAAAGGGAAACCTAAAGGCATGGGAATATCGGGCGTGGTAGGCACTATGAGCGGTTTGCCATTGAGCGTGCAATCCATCATATAGCATTTATCCTTGGGATTTGGCTTGCGCGTCCACTCCACTTTCAGAGCCTCATCGTCACTCGTAAAGCGACAATTTCGCAGCGTCACCGGACTTGAAACCTTGGTAAGATATTGTGTTCCGCGGGTCTTGCAATGTATGTCGCAGTCATAGAAGAATGCGCCTCTGGCAGAAGTGGCATAGAATGGTTTGCTGGAGAAGAAGGTAAAGCGACAATGATTGTAAGTACCTGTGCCACAGAGGGCATCATCAGTGCATTCAAAATAGCAATTATCGAATACTGCATTCTTTGCTCCTGCAAATGGACAGAGGTTTAATCGGGAGATAAACTCACAGTTGCGTGCATGATAACGGTCTCCATCGCAGATGACAAGTTGCGCCTGCACGATGGCATCAGCACGGCGAGGGCGATTAAGTTTGGGATTCTTCGGATAGACAAGATCGACATTACAGTAGTTGCCGAATGTCACATTCTCCACCTCTATATCACTGCCAGTGATGTGAAACATGGTGAAATTGCCGTCAGCGCCTTGGGTCTGACCACGTTGACACGCCAGAATGACATCCTTAGGATTGCTGGATTCGCCTATAATCTTCACTCTGTCGAGCTTCAATTTCATGCCATAAGGTGTGTTTTCGCCTTGCAATGGACGCGCAATATCCTGCTTATTTGGATCATCTATCCAATAGACTGACGGAGCAATGCTGACCGTAGTCCATGTGGTATCGCCTTTCAGTTTCTTTTCCTGCGATATTTTCTCGGCTTGACGCAATGCCTCATTGACGGTGCGGAATACTTCTTTGCGCAGATTTGTCGACTTGGATGGGTTGACATAAAGCGTTTGCGCACAGAGAGAAACTGGGAAAAAAATCAGAAAGAGAAGGAAAATGTAATTCATAATTCTTAATTCTTAATTCATAATTCATATTGCATAATGCATAATTCTTATTGCATAATGCATAATTCTTATTGCATAATGCATAATTGTAATGCTTAATCAAGCAAAGCAGACATAGCGACTGTTGCATTTACCCATAGCATTTGAACACATCATCCACAAATGACCGGTCCATCTTACGGGTAAACAGACTGACAATGAACACAATGATGAAGCCACCTACCATTGCCACTGCACCGCAGTCGATGGGATTGAGGATGGAATTGCCAAGCATCATATTGACCACTGTAAGCCCTACGCCCCACGCAAAGCAAGCCCATACACTGGCTGGAGTGACGCCACGCCAATACAGTCCGAGCATAAACGGAGCAAGGAATGCACCTGCAAGTGCTCCCCAGGAGATGCCCATGAGTTGAGCAATAAACTGTGGAGGATTGAGAGCTATCATCAATGAGAGGACAATGAAGAAGACTATCAGAACACGCATGACCACTACCTTGCGACGCTCTATCTTTTCTGCCACCATGTCATCTATCTCGCCGCCTTCCACTTCGCCATCCTGCGATTTCTTATCACGATAGATAAGGTCGAGAGTCATTGTAGATGAAGACGTCAGGACAAGACTTGCCAATGTGGACATTGATGCTGAAAGCACTAAAAGCACCACAAGAGCGATGAGAATATCGGGCAATGTCTCCAGCATCGACGGCACTATGGAATCATAAGCGTACTTATGCATGTCGGGAGAGAAGGCTGGCTCGGGAAAAAGTCTGCCAAAACTGCCGAGGAAATAGCATCCGCCAGACACTATCAAGGCAAAGATAGTAGAGATTACTGTACCTCTTTTGATAGCGCATTCGTCAGTAATGGAATAGAATTTTCCCACCATCTGAGGCAGTCCCCACGTTCCGAGCGAGGTCAACACCACGACTCCGAGCAGGCTAAGCGGATTCGGACCGAACCAGGAAGCGAAGTCTCCCGGACGGAAAGCGGAGAATAGTCCCGACTTATCCTCCATATCATGAACTGTAGGCACTGCAGCCGCCATTTTATCCACTGCTTCTGCAAGTCCACCCTGATGCTGGAGCACCACAAAGATGACGGTGGTGATGCCGAAAAGCATTATGATGCCTTGGATAAAGTCATTTATCGCCGTCGCCTTATATCCGCCGAGTATGACATATACCGCTGTGAGACAAGCCATTATGATGGCACAATAGGAATATGGAATGCCGAAACCCATCTCAAAGAGTTTGGATATTCCCATATAAACGCCTGCCGTATAAGGTATTAGGAACACGAAAGCAATGATGGAAGCCACCACTCTCAGTCCCTCGCTGCCGTATCGCGTGCCAAAGAAATCGGGCATAGTGCGACTCTGGATGTGCTGGGTCATCAGTTTTGTACGCCTTCCGAGGACTATCCATGCCAGCAATGAGCCGATGATAGCATTGCCTATACCTATCCATGAGGCAGATAGTCCATACTTCCAGCCAAACTGTCCGGCATAGCCTACGAAGACCACAGCGGAGAAATAACTTGTGCCGTAGGCGAAAGCAGTAAGCCATGGTCCTACCGAACGACCTCCGAGCACGAATCCGTCAACGCTCTTTGCCTGTTGACGGGAATAAAATCCTACGCCTACCATTACGACGAGGAAGATGATTGTCAGGGTTACTTTTATTAACATAGTGTTTGGGTTGTTATTATTGCTATTGTGTAACAACGGCAGAAACCGTTGGCACAGTGGCTATTAGGTTGGTATTGTCGGGAGATGCCGTCAATATGGCGAACCGATGGGACATAACGAAACAAAGGAAACACAGAAACGCGAACTATCAAATCCACAGACTCGCTGCGGGTTTCTCATGGTTCAGGTTTCCGTGTTTCCTTTGTCTGGTTATCAGAGGGCAGTGGTCTGCCCCGAAATTAGTTGAATCTCACCTGCATCTGGCACATGATGGCATTGTTTGCACCGTGCACGAATTCGGTCTTTGTGGTGTAAGCACTGCGATAAACGTACTGCACCTGGAAGCGACATTTCTTGAAATACCACCACTGGACACCGAATACTGCCTTGTGCATATCATAATCGAGGTCGGTATTGTAATTGAAATAATCGTAAGAACCTACGATGTCAAATACATTTGGCACGATAGCAATGCTGCCAGTGATATAAGCACCGCGGCTGATGGTATTGCCATCCTTACCCTCAAGGTACTCACCGTGCACGTTGAATGGGCGTGACTTATAGTCGAAACCTACGCTGTAGCGGTCTCTTGTGTAGTCCTGACCAGGAAGAATATCAGGGTTATAGATAGAAGGAGCAATGGCATGACCCTTACCAAGCTGTCCTGTAGCCACGATATTGAGTCCCTTGGCAGGGCGCACCTCAATGCGTCCGATGATATCCTTTGCATTGTTCTGATCCTTCTGGTTGATGCCCTGACCGTTCATCACGCCGAGTTCATAGTAGAGTTTGCCTTTTGCCACCTCGCCATAGAGAAGCATTCCGAGGTCACGACCAAACTGCACTCCCATCAGAGGGTCGGTTCCGCAGCCTGTAAGATAGGTGACACTCTCCGAACAGACATCTATTACCTCCGAATTGGTCGGTGACACACGGTTTTCCATAGTCAATCCATTCTTGAACTGACCGAAACGCACGGACAATGCCTTATTATTAGTCAGACGATAGTCTGTATAGTATTCCTGCACCTTGCCGCCTATATCGTACATGAAGACGGTGCTCCATCTGTCAGTGATATTTGCATTGGCGATAAGGAAAGCGCGCTTGAAGTCAAACGTATTAGTTTCCTCACCTCCCTTATGCTGGTATGTATAGCCTGCCTGGGCATAACCGTGGAGCTGAATACGCTTGCTTACATCCTCAATAAAATCTTTTACATTCTCAGTGTCGGATTTCTCCTGCGCCATCATAGCGATTGGCGATAGCAGACCGATGCAGAGCATGGCTGCGCACTTGCGTGAAAAGTTCATTTTTCTTCTTAGTTCGTTTTTACGTTCACACACACTTTGGTCTCTCCGTGCATTTTTCATTGGCATTAGTTCATTCTGATTACATTGACGAAGTTACCTTACGCCCAAGATAAGTCAAATGTATGCGAAACAGATTAAAATGATTGTTTTTTGAGATAAATACTCGGCAAAGTTACAATTTTTCTTCCATATAGGCAAAATTTATGCAAAATTAAAAGGAAAAAGGGTGCAATTTAGTTATTTTTTATTACTTTTGCGGACAGAAACAAAAATAATCAGTTATAATCAAAACTGAATTATACATTCTCTATATGACGGACGGAATCTTTATTCTCTATGGTGAACGGTAAGAAATAATCATCATCGGCTATTCATATTCCAGCAATCCATCATGGACAATTACAATTCAGCACAAACCTAAAACCAAAAACAAATGCTCGACA
>URJQ01000144.1 GCA_900548195.1 uncultured Prevotella sp. | reverse complement strand
CGTTCTTCGGCTTGCGGTTTCCCAATTGCGTCAGCGCGATTTTTCACTCTTCACTAAAGAAGAAAACGTATCTGGCCTCCCCCTACAGGGGGAAGAGAGGGGGTCTCATTCTTCATTTAACAAACTAAACCTTAGGAATGGTGAAGACCGGTTTGTCATTGTGGTGGTCGCAATCGTGATGGTCGCAAGCTTCGAGGGAGTCTGTCAGTTTACCGTTACGATAGTCTTCCAGTATGTCCTCCACTTTGCCGTGGCATCCTCTGATTACAGTGATACCGTGGGCTGTCAGTTTGTTGTAAGCACCCATTCCCATATTGCCAGCCAGCATGAGGGTGATGCCCATTTCCTGCATTACTGAAGCTATATTCGATTTGCACCCGCATCCTTCAGGTGAGTCGAGACGCTCTGTGGCGATGACTTCATTGTGCTCATCGAGTGTTACTACTGTGTAATAGGCGCAATGTCCGAAATGATCGTCCACCATGCCTTCTCTTGTAGGAATTGATAGTTTCTTCATCTTTTTGTTTTTTTATTGTTATGTTTTCTTTATTCTTTCGATTGGTTTTCTAAATGAAGAATAAGCCCCCCTCATGTCCCCCTTGGGGGAAGGGGTGTGAAAAGTGAAAAGTGAAGAATGAAAAGTGAAAAATCGCGCTGACGCAATTGGGAAACCGCAAGCGGAGAAGGTATCTGGCCTCCCCCTACAGGGGGAATAGAGGGGGTCTCATTCTTCATTCTTCATTTTCATGTCGAGGTCAATGAGCAATACAGCGTGTTCTTCTTCCTCCTTTGGCGCATCTTTCGGCTTCCATGCCACTATGAAGCGGATGGTGGCGCATGAGACAGAGTAGCCTTTTTCGCTCCATATCATAAGCTCTGACTGCATCTTCTGCGACAGTTGAGCTACTGCTTTCTTACTGTTCTGAGGGTAAAGAAAATAGTTTTCGAAGCGTAGTTGCTCGCCAGCGCGTAGCGAAAGAATATCACGCTTGATGGATTTGAAGTAACCGAGGTTTACGTCCTTGTGCGAAAGTTGCAACATCAACTGGTCTGGCAGGTCGTAATGATTCTGGTCCACGACGTGGAGGTCGGCAGGGAGACGGTCGAAGATGTCGCTGTCGGTGTAGATAAACAGTCGCTTTTTGGCTCTTGTCATACCTACGTAATAACGGCGCCGTTCCAGGTCTGTGATGTGCTGAGGCTGCTTTATGAGAAGATATACATCGTCAAATTCGCGTCCTTTAGACTTATGTATAGTGGAAACTACCACGTCGGCATCCGTGATGTCACAGAAATCCTCTACCGTCGATTCAAAAATAAACTCCTTGAAATCAGTCCAGTATTTCGCTTTGGTGGTTTGCTCAAAGAGCTGTATGCATCGTTTTAGATAATGTAAACTTGCAGAATCGGAGTATATCTGGAAAGTTTTCTGCTTCGCTTCCTCCCATATTTCATCGGGAATGAGAGGTGTATGAACCTTCTTCAGGATGAGTTTCATAAAGAGTCTCACCTCAGCCATGTTCCAAAAGCGAAGTCCGTCCATGCTCTGGATGAGTTTGCTGTTGAGTCCATGCTTGCGCAGTAGTGCCACAAGGATGACGGCTTCCTCATTGGTGCTGGTCAGTACGCACATCGTTCCATTGTTACGCTGTGCTAAAAGGTCAGACACGATGCGCTGATACATGATATTCGAGATGCAGTGGGTGATTTTTACGGTGCCCTCTTCTGCGCTTAATGAGATAATAGGCTCGTGCTTCATTCTATGGTTTATGCCCTTGACAAACGCATTTGCCACATCTACTACGTGACGAGTGCTGCGATAATTCTCAGTCATTTCAATGAAAGAACTGCCAGATTCATCGAGCAACTGTCGCATAAAGCGCGAGTCAGAGCCGCGAAATTCATAGATGTTCTGATCATCATCGCCCACGGCAATCACTCTCATTTCCTCATTTGCTGTCATGAGAGCATGCACCAGTTGGTATTCTTCCTCGCTCATATCCTGTGCTTCGTCAATGACAAGGACGGTCTTGCTGATGCGGTTAGGCTCCACTTCTCCGTCATTGATCATCTTAGCCGCACGTCCCACGACGTCTTTCGCTTCATCCAGATTACCAATCTTGCCGAGCAGGTCGAAGGAATAGGAGTGGAAAGTCTTTATCTCCACAAAGTGTGCGGCATTGCCGATAAGCTTCATTAGCCTTTGCTTAAACTCTGATGCCGAAGCACGTGAGAAAGTTAGCATCAGTAGTTGCTCGTGCTTGACATCTTCGAGCAGGAGTAGGGAGGCGAGTTTATGTACCAATACCCTCGTCTTGCCACTTCCAGGTCCGGCAGCAACGACTATTACGCGTGACTTGTCGTCAGAGATTATCTGCATCTGCTTCTTTGAGAGCGAGTCAAAGAGTTGGGCATACTTATGACTTGTGATGTTGCGCTCAATCTGATTTACCCTTTCGCCCTTGAAATACTTCTGGATGAAATGCTTATAGTCCATCTGAAAGTAATCCTGAACGTATTGCAAAGCAGCGTTATAGTCTTGCACCATAAGGTTGGCATACTCGCCTACGATGTGTACTTGCTGTATTTTCTGCTTGTAAAATTCATTGAGCATCCTGTAGTCGTCCTGCTTGTAGCGTAGCTTCGTGTCCTTTATTCTGCGGATATTCATGGCATTATAGAGCACGAGAAAACCGCCTTCGAGCTTCAAAGCCCCGATTTTAGAGAGGTAAAGGAGTGCTTCTTCGACGTCTTCCAGTTGGACATCATCGAGAGAAATAAATAGAGACTGCCCATGCTTCTTCAGGTCATTCAGCAGTTCCACGACGGAGAATTGCACACCTTTCTTCTTGCTATTCTCTTCAGTGGAGAATTGCGTCTGATGGAAAAGCCATTCCACAGCAAATGTGCATATCTCTAATCTCTTCTCAAAGCGCTTTATAATGGACTGCATATCAGCCATTCTTGTCACTTCTACGTTGTGTGCGGCGTCCTCTTTCTTGCGTGTATATCCCTTGACAGTAAGGAAATAGAGCAGAGTGCGAATGTCTTTCTCCGTAGCAGTAGTGATGCCTTCTTTCTGTGCATCATCGTTGAGTTGCTTGCATGAGATACGAAGAGACTCGTCTGGGATATGGTCGAGGATGTAGCGCTCCAGCCTGGTAAACCGTTTCAAGAGCAGTTTGGAGCGATTTTTCGATTCGCCAGTGTCGTTCAGATAGGCGGAAATATCCATAGAATCAGCAAGTATTCCTTCCTGACGCATACGCCCAACTACGGACACCACCTCATTCTTGCTCAGTCCGAGGATGTCTGCTAAATAGTCCACACGCGACTCTGCGTCTGCATTCTGCGCCTTAGAGATATGTTTTTGAGAGATAAGCGACTTGATGATGCGCACAGCTTTCTCAATATCTTCCGACTCAAAGAGCAGAGATTTGGTGATGCGCTTGCGTGCTTCTTCCACATTTTTGACGGTAATACCAGTGGCATAAACGTGTGGCACATTATTGGCTCGCTCCAGATAGCCTGCCTGTTCCAAGGCGGAAATAGCGGTTCTCACGCGTGTTTCAATATCATGTACGGAGTCATCCCATCCAGCTTGGCGTGCAATCTCAAGAGCGGAGCATGAGGTTTGCTCACGTTGCTTCGTCATTTGCTTTACGGCTTTCCATACTTGCTGTATCTCGCTGAGGCTCAGTTTGGTCTGATTGAGCAAGATGAAATGCTTGTCGAGGTCGCTATCGCTATACAGTACGTAGCATTTAGCATTGAGATTAGGGTCGCGACCAGCGCGTCCTGCCTCCTGAACATAGTTTTCCAGAGAGTCAGAAATGTCATAATGCACCACAAGTCCCACGTCATTCTTATCCACTCCCATACCGAAAGCAGAAGTGGCAACGATGATTTTTACCCTGTCATTCATGAAAGCCTCTTGATTGCCCACTTTCTCCTCCGACTCCATTTGTCCATTGTAAGGCAATGCCTTGAAGCCGTCGCGAGATAGTCTCTGTGCCAATAGTCTCGTGCGCTTTGTTCGCGACACATAGACTATAGTGGGGCAGTCGCACTCTGCTATAAGAGAACGGAGACGGGAGTATTTATCCTCGTCAGTCTCAGCATAGATTACAGAATATCGAAGGTTAGTGCGTGAGGCTTTAGAAGCAAATAGTTGTAAGTCAAGGTCAAGGGTTTGCTTGAAATAGTCGCAGATGTCTTGTATTACTTTCTGCTTGGCAGTGGCAGTGAAGCAAGAAACAGGAATTGAATGCTGGAGGCGCTTTCGCTCCTGATACATTCTGATAAACTTGCCGATATAGAGGTAATCCACACGGAAATCTTGTCCCCAAGAAGAGAAACAGTGGGCTTCGTCGATGACAAACCTTACCACATGACGCGCCATCAGAATCTTTTCCACGGTATTCGACCTAAGCATCTCAGGAGCAATATATAGTAAGGAGGCATCGCCACTCTGCACTCGCTCGATTGCCAATGAGCGAGTGATAGGGTCAAGTAAGCCATTTATCGTTACTGCATCTGTGATTCCGATATTGTCCAGCTTGTCCACCTGGTCTTTCATCAATGACTGCAAAGGAGAAATCACGACCGTAAGACCGTGTACCGTCCTTGCTTCCATAAGTGCAGGCAACTGGAAAGTGAGCGATTTGCCACCTCCTGTAGGAAAGATGGCGAGGAGGGACTTGCCTTCTATCGCTGCTTTTGCCGCGTTCTCTTGCAATGGTTCGCCGTCATAGGTACGAAATTGGTCATATCCGAAGATTTGCTTCAGATTATAATTCACGTTGAGAAACTGCTTGCAGTAATCGCAACCTTTGAGGCAATAGGAGTGCCTGAGACGTTGAACTACAGTCTCTACGTTTGGATAATGATACAGAACCCACGGCGGTGTGATGGAATTATGCTCTGTAGTGCTGATAAGAGCGAGGGCAAAAGCCAATTCTACGGGTTGCTGAATGATAATAGTCTCAAGGTCGGCGTGTTGGCATATTTGTCCATGATAGACGGTTTGGATAAGTGTAGCCAATTCTTTTTTCTCGCAAATGTCAGCATTGACCATTGTCATAAAGCCATGAAACTCCTTTACATCGTGGAGCAATGTAGCGTAAATGCGCTTCATCTCGTCAGTCAGAGAGTCCCATTTTGCCAGTTCGTCCATCATCAAGTCGCGGGCTTTGGCACAGTCATTGACGGGATTATTCATCTGCTCGCTAATCAGTTTGTCATCTTTCAGCAGATGATGATAAGGGCGATTAGGAAAGAGCAGAGGTGACATATAGAGCGTATCGACAAGTATCCACTTGTGCTTCTCGTCTCCCAGCAAGTACTTCATGTCGTGATGGATGACATTATGCCCGCAAATGAAGTTCGCACTATTTAGAAATCTGAGAGCATCCTTTTTGTTGCCAGAATGAAAAGTCGCGCCATCCCAACGCAGAATGCCGATGTCATGGATGCGTTTATCTTTCACTCCCACTTCCAAATCGACAAAAGCATAGCGAGAAGCATCCTTTGACACTTCCTCGTGAGCGTTGCTTTCGCCACTTATCGTTTCTATTATTTTGCTCCAGATGGACATTCGTTTATTATTAGGGAAAGGAGCAGCACATGCTTCAGATGCAACTCGTAAGCAA
>URJQ01000143.1 GCA_900548195.1 uncultured Prevotella sp. | reverse complement strand
GATGCGGTTGCGGTATCTAACTAACGTCAGCCGGTAACGCGGCTGACACAGTGGCGGGTTCCTCTTTAGTGAAAAGTGAAAAGTGAAAAATCGCGCTGACGCAATTCTTAAATGAAGAATGTAGAATGAAGAATGAAGAATGGGAGTTAGTCTAGTTTGCTTGAGATACTCCACTAGAAGCCTCAAAGCGAAGAACGTAATCCGAATTCTTCATTCTTCATTCTTCATTTCCCCCCAGGGGGAAGAGAGGGGGTCTTTGTCTTTTATATCACTCCTACAAACATGGTGCTGATGAGGAAATGGTGGATGGACATGAGGGTGTAGCCTTTGTGTTGCCAGTCTGTTCCCCATGAGTTTTTGCAGATGAAGTGGAGGACGGGGTTGCCTGTGGCTTTGTCGGTGATGTATGTCATTCCGGTTATTGCCATGGCGTGCTGGTCTGTTGTGGTGTATTGCTCGAATGCTTTTTGCCTTAGTGTGGTGATATGTGGTATGTTGCCTTTTAGTGTGCCGTTTTCATTGACGCTGATGTCGAGCTTCTGGTCGGTTATTGGTCGCATATCTCCTTCCCAGTAGATGGGGTGATGATGTCGGAGGGATGTGATGACTGTGGAGAGCAGGGTGGTGATGGGCACGTTTCGGAAGAGGTGTCGGCTGCGGTTGTCGGGCAGTTCGAGTGGGAAGGTGGTGCCGTAGGGATGGTGTGTGAAGGATGTGAGCCATCGGAAGTGGATGCCTTGGGTGATGGAACGGCTGAACTGCTGTGGCGTGTAGTGTATGCTGTAGAGGTAGAAGCCTTGTCGCAGGTTGTGTGGAAGGCGTGGCAATGCGGTCTCGACGAGGTCGTCGAGACGATGTAGTTGTGCTTTGGCACGTACTGCTATTTCCACCTTATTATATATATCGCGTGCGAGGGCTTTGGTGCTGATGTTTTCTGAATGATAATTGCTGTATGGCACCATGCCGTATTTGCGTAGCAGTCGGTCTGCTTCCGGTCCGATGCTTCGCATTGAGATCTTCCATTGTGCCTGTGTGAGGTAGCTTTGTCTGGCTTGCTCTTTGAGGTATGCTCTTTCGAGCCATAGTGGTGAGAGGTTTAGTGAGTCTCCGTATTGCTCTATTCTCTCTGTCTCTATGCAGGCGAGGTATGCGTATATCCAGCATGCTTCTTCCTTTCCCTGATCTTTGACTGGCGTTGTGGCGAGTGAGATTAGGGGCTTGCGGTGTGTCTGCGCTGGCTTTGGGTCTGGGCGCTGGCAGGCTGCTGCGGTGGTTAGGATTGCTGCTGCTGTTATTATTATGGGGAATTGTTTCATTTGGTATATGGAGACCCCCTCTTATCCCCCTGTAGGGGGAGGCTGGATACGTTCTTCGGATTGGGTCTCTTACTTTGTATAAGACATTTATAAAAAGAAGGATGCTTACTCAAGGGAGGTCTCTCTATATAGCCTCCCCCTCACAGGGGGATGAGAGGGGGTCTTTCTTACCTTATCATCTCCAGCAACTGGCGGCCTGTTATCTTTCCGCTCATGTCGGTACCGTCGAGTACGTTGTCGGCGAGGTCACGCTTGCGGTCGTGGAGACGCTTGATTTTCTCTTCGATTGTGCCTGCAGAAAGGAAATGATATACTGTGACGGCGTTGTGCTGACCTATGCGATATGCACGGTCTGTGGCTTGCTGCTCGATGGCAGGGTTCCACCATGGGTCGAGATGGAAGACGTAGTTGGCGCGTGTGAGGTTGAGTCCGAGTCCGCCAGCCTTGAGGGATATGACGAATACGGGGCATTTACCTTCCTGGAATTGCTCTACGAGCTTCTGCCTTTCCTTCACGCTTACGCTTCCGTCAATGTAGAGATAGGGCACTTTTGCTTTGTCGAGTGCTTTCTTTACGATGGACAGGAATGAGGTAAACTGACTGAATACGAGCACTGAGTCACCACTCTCGACGATTGGTTCGAGGGCTTCGAGGAGTGCTTCCACCTTGGATGTCTTGCCTTTCCATTGCTTTTCGACGAGAGCCGCGGAGCAAGCTGCTTGACGTAGGCGTGTGATTTCAGCGAGGGTATTGATTGATACTTTCTCGGAGCCTTCGCTTTCGAGCATCTGTTCAGCTTTCTCACGTATGATTTCATACACTGCCATTTCTTCATCCGAGAGATCTACGGTCTGGTATATCTCAGTCTTTTCAGGCAGTTCGGCAAGCACTTTTTCCTTAGTTCGCCTTAGCATGAATGGGTGTACGAGTCTATCGAGGTCCTTTTGCCTTGCTTTGTCGCCGGCAGTTTCGATAGGTAGGATAAATCGCCGACTGAAATCATCGTAGCTTCCGAGCAGTCCAGGATTGACAAACTGGAAGAGATTCCACAGTTCGCCGAGGTGATTCTGCACAGGCGTACCGGTGAGCATGATGCGATATTTGGTCTTCAGTTGCATGGCAACGCCTGAAGTCTTTGCTCCGCGGTTTTTGATAACGTGTGCTTCATCGAGCACAGCCGTGGTCCATTGCTTCTTAGTGATTTCGTCTTTCACGGAGAGCAGGAGTCCGTAGGTGGTGATGATGACGTCTCCAGCTTTGGCATCAGCGATGCAGAGGGAGCGATTTTGTGAGAAATTGAGAATCTCAACATTGAGCGAAGGGGCGAATTTCTCAAACTCCGTCTTCCAGTTAGGTGCTACAGAAGCTGGCGCTACGACGAGAGCCGGACCTTCCTTTGCCTTGAAGAGCAGGTAAGCGATGGTCTGCACTGTCTTTCCGAGGCCCATATCATCAGCGAGAAGTGCTCCAGCCCCCCATGAGTTGAGGCGTGCTATCCATTGGAATCCTTCTTTCTGATATTCGCGCAGCGTAGCTTTGAGGGTGTCAGGGATGTCGGGTTTGTATTCACTTGAGTCTATGATGCGCTGTCTGATTTCTTTTAATTCTGGATCTACATTGAGCTTCATCTCGCCATAGAGAATGCTTGAGTCGATCAATGCAGCAGAGAAAGGAGAGATCTGAAGCTTTCCATGCGAATGCGCGGCAATGACTTCGAGTGCATTGAGCTGCTTTCGCAGTTTGTCGGATAACGCCACGAAGTCACTGTCTCCGAGGCGTATAAATCGGTTTTTGCTCTGTCCTATGAGTTCGAGGAGCTGCGCTATGCTCAGTCTGGTGTTTTCATCAATTTCCACCGAACCTTCTATTTCAAACCATCCATTTTCATTTTTCTTCACCGTAGCGCTCCAACTGGATGTGGAGAACGGTGTGCGGATATTGAGTTTGTGTCCTTCAGGCCACTCTATCTGATAGAGGTCAGGCTGTGACAATTCGCTGTTTTCCTGACTGTTGTGCTCATTTGTCAGTTTTTCGTTGGCACTACGTATGAAGTCTATGATAGGCAGGAGGTCGTAGGCATCAATCTGGAAGGACTTCTCAGGCGGCAGTATGTCCTCTACACCGTTGACGAGGTCGAAATACAACTCGCGCTCACGGTCGAGATTACGCTCCACCGCCACTCTGATTCCATTCTTTACGTCCATTATGACGTTGCTGCCTTCGCCAGGAATGCACTGTGTTCTGCCCCCTTCTACAGGTCGGCAGAATATGCTGACGACGTAAGCATCTTTGCCTTGTGGGCGCATCTGCAGGGTGATGGCAGATGTGCCTTTGATTTTTTCGAGTGTGGAACCGCCTTCGATGAGTTCAGAATGCACCTCCACTTTTCCGCGAAGACTTTCGAGGAACTTCTTGAGCACTTCCTCAGCTTCGAGCGGGAAGGAGCCAAGGTCGAGGAGTTGGGAGAAGTAAGGACGCAGTTCGGGCTTCATTCTGAGGAAATTGATGCTTGCCGCGCCTCTCGAAATGATTATGATATCCTTTTCTACGTCATCGACAGGCACGTTGCTCTTTATGTCAAATCCCACTCCAGTGGATTCTATGACGAGGTAAGGCATTTCCTCATTGACGGTGACGATGGAGTAAGGGGCATTCTTTCCCACGTAGAGACGACTCTGATTGACCATCTCCGGGAGCACGTAGCTGAGCTTGATGTAGTTATGATTGAATATAGCATCAGCGCGACAAGCCTGTCGGATTCTTCTGTCCTCCATGCTGAGCAGCGGACTATCGCTGCTGATGAATGTCGAGAGACTGACAGATTTGCCTGCGCTCCATGCTCCGCTCTTGAGTATGGACTGCTGTCTGATTTCGCAAGATTCATCGTAGATATTGCGTATGAAATAGGCGTAGCGCTCCGTTTGCTCCATCATAGGGGCGGTATTGCCACCATTTTGCGATAAAGATTCGAGCACCAGTTCCCACTGCTGCTTGGTATGGATGGAGGAAAGGTGGGTATTACCGTGGTAAGCGGCATTGGCTTTCGCCTTGTCTTCCTCATTCATAGGTACGTATTTGTCGTACTCATTCTTCAGCGCGAGCCATGTAGGAGCGTCATTTGTGTATGCTTCCGATGGGAGGATGTTGGTTTTTCCCGTGTACATAGCCAGGAGCACCATCATCTCTTTCGCCAGTCCTTCCTGGTTTTCGTAGGTGGAATGAATATCTTGCATGTAGCCAGTCCTATTGAGCAAGATGGCAGTCAGGAGCCATGCAGGGTGTATCTCTTCCGCCTTGTTGTTCTCATTGCGTCGGAAGTAATTCTGAATGATGCGCATAGAAGCCTCGCTGCCATCCTTTTTGCAACACAGGATGTGGAAGAAATTGCAGATATTGTATGGCAGGATATTGTAGGAGATGGCATGATTGAGGTTGTTGTTGTATGCTATTATCACCTGTCTGAATAGCTTTGTAGCTTCATCGTATTTGCCATTGTATGCTTCCATCAATGCCATCAGGAGCATACCCTCGATGGTCTTCTTGGCTTCCATCTTCGTAGGGATGATACCTTCGGCGAGGAAAGCGTAGAGGTCAGCCTTTGCTTTGAGGGCTAAATAGTTTTTATCGGTTGAGAATTTGTAGGAAGAGATGATGCTCAGTATGGTCGATGCGGAATGGTTTGCGCTGGCACTATATGCCTGAAAGAAAAATGTATTCATCAATTCGATGAAAGCGACCTCAGTGATAGAGATGATGAAGTCATGAAATCTCTCTTCGGTGATGACGGGCAGGATAAATTCTACCTCGTTGGAGAATACCTTTTTAGCCACATCTGTGTCTTTGTATTTGCTCTGGATGAATTGGCAAAGCGTAGCCTGAATCTGTGTTTGCGGTGTCTTATATGAGGACATGACCCTTTGCAGGACATCGAGGATGCGGTGTCCATCTTTCGTTTCAAAAAGCCATATCAGCACTTTCACCATGACATCGCTTGATATTTTGTATAGCATATCATGGTGTACGAAACTATATAGGCTTGGCACAATCAGGTAGTGCTCCTTTAATATGCTATCTGCATCATCTGGCTTGAATTTCCTACTGACATCCTTCAGGCATTGCTTGATGTCTTGCATGGATGATAGAGTGGTGTCGAAGACTGCGAAATATGCCAACAACAATAGCTCAGAGTACTCCATCGGGCTCTCTAATTCGAGAATATCTTTCAGATCTGTGTCCTTTGTTATCACTGTATTTGGGGGGAAAGTATATTATAGTGAAAAGTCTTTTAAATGAAGAATGAAGAATTGGAGTTACCTTTTCTTCTTTTAGTGAAAAGTGAAGAGTGAAAAGTGAAGAGTGAAAAATCGCGCTGACGCGG
>URJQ01000142.1 GCA_900548195.1 uncultured Prevotella sp. | reverse complement strand
ACTATCTCGTCAAATGTTGCTCTTAACCGCAGAAAACTACGGAAGTTATTATTTATACATTACGTAATAATTGATTTTGATTGCTAGTACCCCTTAAAATATGTTAATCGAATATGAAGTCGAAATAGAGTTGATTATCATTAGGCTTGTCAGCTTCCAATACAGAAGGCTTGAACATCTCATCGATATCATCCTTGACCAACAAGAAGTGTTCAAGTATGTGCATGATTTCGACAATCGAACGACCAATCCATGGCTCAACAGACGTATCAGGAAATGGAGCGGCTTACCATCATTGAGAATGTCACGACAGTCATTATATCCATGACAGAAAAGAATCAGTAAGAAAAGATGGTTGCAGAACGTCAAGTAGAGGGACTTCTTTCCACTTGGTTTGCGGAGACTTTATGTCCTTCTGACTATCTTGCCTTTCATACTATCCTTGCTCAGCGGAGCGCTGCGTTGCTGGAATTCTTCTTAGACTTCTCGTATTTAGACAGACGTTCTGTCAACTTGGCGATTGCCTCGTCCTTCTTGCGTATTTGACGATTCTGAGCTTCTATGTTACGGTTCAGTTTGGCAATTTCAGCATACTGCAGATTGATGGTATCACGCATCAACCGCATTTCTGCTGTCATATCTTGCAGCACTTTCAATATGTCCGTAACTTGCTCTTTCATAGGTGGAAAAGGAAGAAAAACGCGGAATATTTCTGTTGTGAGCACAATAACTTAGTTATTATCTTGCAATAACTATGTTATTACCATGCAATCTCTATGCTTTTACCTCTCAATATCAATGCTTTTATGGCGATTTTTCGTGCGATTTTTGCCCAAAAAATCAGCTTTATTTCTTGATGATGGTATAATGCTTTGATAGTCAGTACGTTGCAAAATTAGCGAGAATCGCGTATTTACGTGTGGATTTTCTGTCGTGGATTTTATTTGTTAAAATATTGTTGTATAGTGCAATTCTAAACTATAAAACATCAATAGAGCGATGCGTTAGCGTTGTCTGGTTGTTTAGTGTCATGTTGTTTCGCTTTTGCCTTGTTTACACATTCAACAAAACCTCTAAACTCCAAAAACCACAATATAGATTATGGACACTTTAATCATTCACACATAAGTAGGGACGGAGGGGCTGTTTGTTGCTTGTGGAAGTTGAGTTTTCTTTTCTATTGATATTTTATTTTCTAACAACAACTAACAAAAAGTGCTGAAAATGATAAAAAAACGCATAAAAAGCGCATAAAAAGCGTTCTAAGCCTTTGCAGTATCAGAAAAAATCATTACTTTTGCATAGCATTAAATTGCGGAAAACGGCTCAAAAGCTCTAAAAACCGCCAAAAATACGAAATTAGCAGAAAATATACATAACATTATAACTACTCAAAAAGAATGGATGAATCACAGACTATTGACCGCGACAGAATAATACAGGTCAATATCGAAGAGGAGATGCAATCCTCCTATATCGACTATTCCATGTCGGTAATCGTGGCTCGTGCTCTTCCTGATGTAAGAGACGGCTTCAAGCCTGTGCATAGACGCATACTCTATGGTATGCTCGGCATCGGTAATACAAGTAATAACCCTTATAAGAAATGCGCGCGCGTAGTAGGTGAAGTGCTCGGTAAGTACCACCCACATGGCGACTCTTCTGTATATGGAGCGCTCGTGCGCTTGGCGCAGGACTGGAATATGCGCTACACTCTCGTGGACGGTCAGGGTAACTTCGGTAGTATCGACGGCGACTCAGCTGCCGCAATGCGTTACACTGAGTGCCGACTCTCAAAGATGGGTGAGCACATCATGGACGACCTGGAGAAGAATACCGTCGATATGGCAAACAACTTCGATGACACTCTGCAGGAACCTACTGTGATGCCTACCAAGATTCCTAATCTCCTGGTCAATGGAGGAAACGGTATCGCTGTGGGTATGGCTACTAATATTCCTACTCATAATCTCGGAGAAGTCATTGACGGATGCTGCGCTTATATAGACAATCCTGACATTGACACTGACGGACTGATGCAGTATATCAAGGCTCCTGACTTCCCTACAGGCGCTTATATCTATGGCATTCAGGGCGTAAAGGATGCTTATGAGACTGGTCGCGGACGTATCGTGATACGCGCTAAGGCAGAAATCGAAAGCGAAGATACTCATGACAGAATCGTAGTAACAGAAATACCTTACGGCGTAAATAAGCAACAGCTTATCGAGTATATTGCAGAACTCGTCAAGGAAGGCAAGATTGACGGAATCAGCAATGTCAACGACGAGACTGGACGTCAGGGCATGCGCATCGTAGTTGACGTAAAGCGTGACGCTAACGCCAACGTAGTGATGAACAAGTTGTTTAAGATGACAAACCTTCAGAGCTCTTTCTCTGTCAATTGCATCGCATTGGTAAAGGGACGTCCACGCTTGCTCACTCTGAAGGAATGCGTCAAGTATTTCGTAGAGCACCGTCACGACGTAACAATCCGTCGCACTAAGTTTGATAAAGCAAAGGCAGAAGCTCGCGCTCACATCCTCGAAGGATTGATTATTGCAGTGGATAATATCGATGAAGTGGTGAGAATCATCCGCGCTTCCAAGAATCCTACTGAGGCTCAGCGTGCTCTCGAAGAGAGATTCAGCATCGATGAGATACAGTCAAAGGCTATCGTGGATATGCGTCTCTCACAGTTGACAGGTCTGCGTGTCGATGAGCTTCACGCTGAATATGAGGAATTGGAAAAACTCATCGCTTATCTCCAGCAGATTCTCGATGACCCTGAGCTCTGCAAGAAGGTGATGAAGGATGAACTTATCGAAGTGAAAGAAAAGTATGGAGATGAGCGTCGCACTGAAATCAAATACACCAGTGAGGAGTTTAATCCTGAAGATTTCTATGCTAACGATGCAATGGCTATCACAATGAGTCATCTCGGCTACATCAAGCGCACTCCATTGGTTGACTACAAGAACCAGTCTAAGGGCGGAGTAGGCTCCAGAGGTTCACGCACTCGTGAGGCAGACTTTACCGAGCAGCTCTATGTGGCTAACGCTCATGACATGCTTCTCTTCTTCACACGTAAGGGACGCGTACACTGGCTCAAGTGCTATGAGATACCAGAGGGAGCGAAAGACTCTAAGGGACGCGCAATCCAGAATATGCTCGAACTCGAGCCTGGCGACTCTGTCAATGCTGTACTTGAAATCGAGAGCCATAAGTTTGTGGACCCAGAATTCCTCCAAAGCCATAATGTGGTATTCGCTACAAAGAATGGTACAGTCAAGAAAACCAGACTGGCTGACTACTCACACGTTCGCACCAAGGGCGTTATCGCTATCAATATCCTTGAAGGTGACGAGGTAGTGAATGTAGTTCTCACCAATGGCAGTGATGAAATCATCCTTGCAAGCCGCAATGGTAAGGCTGTAAGATTCAATGAGAATCTGATTCGCACCATGGGACGTGTCAGCACTGGTGTCCGCGGTATGAATCTCTCACTGGATGAGGAGCCTGACAATGAGGTAATTGGAATGATTGTAGTGCATGACCCTGATAATGACACCATTATGGTGGTGAGCGAAAAGGGATTCGGCAAGCGCACTAAGGTGGAGGATTACCGCATGACTAACCGTGGCACAAAGGGTGTCAAGACTCTCAATATTACGGACAAGACAGGTAAACTCCTCGCTATAAACACAGTACAGGATGATGAAGACCTCATGATCATCAACAAGAGTGGCATTACCATCCGTTTCTCTGTGGCAAGTTGCCGAGTGATGAGCCGTGGCACTCAGGGTGTGAAACTCATAGATTTGAAAAAGAAGAATGACTACATCGCAAGCGTGTGCAAGGTAATGCACATCGATGAGGATGACGAACTTCTGGACGAATTGGCTGAAGGCGAAGAGAATGTAGATGTAAACTCTGCTGACTCTGATGCTCCTGCAAACAATGAAACTCCTGAGACTCAAGAATAAAAATATAGATGGGACAGGTGGGCTAACCATTACGCCTACTTGTCTCATAAAGAAATACAATAATTATATTTACAATTCACCAATTTATTATTGCTTATGAAAAAGTTATTTATTACTGCGATGGTGGCTCTTATGGCTACATCGTCTTTTGCACAGGACATTACTAAGCAGTTGAAGGGTAAGTCTTACGACGAGGCTGTCACTACTCTTAATGCTGCCCTTTCCGGTCTCTCTGCTGAGCAGAAGGCTAAAGGTTACGGAATGCTTACAGAACTTGCCTACAAGGACGCTTCTGCTGCTTTCGACACATACCAGATAAATGCTGCTTCTGGCAAGAAGGATCCAGTCAACTTCAAGAGCGTGCTCAATGTAATCAATGATGCTTGCCAGACTGACATCTATGATAATCAGCCTAATGACAAGGGCAAGGTGGCTCCTAAGTTCCACAAGAAGAATGTGGACCGTCTCCAGAATCTCCGTGTTCTCCTCATCGTTGCAGGTCAGGAATGCCAGGAGAAGGAAGATAATGCTGGCGCTCTCAAGTATTACGAGAGTTATGTAAACTCTGCTTTCAGTTCTCTCTTCTCTGAGGTTGCTGGCAAGAAGGACCAGAATGCTGGTAACGTATCTCGTGTAGTGGCTTTCCTCTATGCTCAGAAGGAAGACTATGTGACTGCTCAGAAGTTTGCTGAAATAGCAATGGCTGACACTGCTTCTGCTGCTGACGCAGAAGGCATCTACGTTGCTATTCTCGAAAAGCAGTGTAAGACACACGACGATACTCTCAATTACATCAACAAGCTGAAAGAAATCAACGCACAGAAGTATTTCCCACAGATGGCTTCACTCTATGACCGTATCGGTGAGAAGGAAATGGCTAAGAAGCTTCTTGACGATGAAATCGCTGCAAACCCACAGAACAAGATGGCTTGGGCTATCAAGGGTGAGAATGCAATGAACGCTCATGACTGGGAAAGCGCTATAGCTTCTTTCAAGAAGGCTATTGAGATTGATGCTCAGTGGACTACTGTTTGGTTTAATCTCGGTGTTTGTGCAAGCTCTAAGGGCTTTGATCTCAACGAGAAGTACAGCGTAAACGGTCGTATCAAGACTGAAGATGCTGAGAAAGTAAAGGCTGCCCTTGTAGAAGCAAAGGGATACTTCGAGAAGGTAAAGGAACTCGACCCAGACCGCAAGGTTATTCCAAACTGGCCTTACCAGCTCCGCATGATCTACAATGCAATCGGCGAGACACAGAAGGCTGAAGAAATCACCAAGATGCTTGGTGAGTAAACTAAATGAAGAAAGCAAATCAAAGCTTGATAAACTAAAATAAACAATCAAGCCCCTGCGAGCAGACCTTAAGGTCGCTTCACAGGGGCTTGACTTTTGGGAGTGTCGTAATGGTTTGAGAGTTGAGTAGAAAGTGATTAGGTCGTCTGGTTAATGAATGAAGAATGTGAGTTAGTTTTATTTCTTCATGAATGTTTCTTCGATAATATGCAAAGCGAATGAGCGTCTTGTAAAGGTAGAGCCTTACTGGCAACGGTGCTGTCAGGCCATTAAACAACAAAAATATCAATAAATAAAAACAAAGAGAAAATATAAGAATAATGCGTTTTTTTTATTTTTAAGTAGGTAATCGGAATCATCTTTATAATAATCCTTATTTCCGCAGCATTATACTTTAACGTTTTTTATAAGTACCTGAGCAACA
>URJQ01000141.1 GCA_900548195.1 uncultured Prevotella sp. | reverse complement strand
TCAGCGCGATTTTTCACTCTTCACTTTTCACTCTTCACTTTTCACTAAAGAAGAAGCCCCCATGTCCGCCACGTTACCGGCGGATATCCCCCCAAAAAACAAAAAAAACAAAAAAAATGAACATCGTAATACTTGATGGCTACACAGCCAATCCCGGCGACCTCTCATGGGATGCCCTTGGCAGTCTCGGAACACTGACAGTATATGAACGCACTAAGCCAGAAGAAATCATAGAAAGGGCTAAAGGCGCTGAGATAATACTCACCAACAAGGTAGTACTGTCAAAGGAAATAATCCAGCAACTGCCTGACCTCAAATACATCGGAGTACTCGCCACTGGATATAACGTAGTGGATCTCAAGGCTACTGCCGAGCATGGCATCGTGGTGACTAACATACCTGCCTACAGCACCATGTCTGTGGCTCAAATGGCAATAGCTCATCTGCTCAATGTAAGCAATCAGGTGGCTCTCCATGCCGACTCCGTGCGCAAGGGAGAATGGGAGAGAAGCACAGACTTCGCTTATCAGCTTTCTCCACAAAGAGAACTGGCAGGCAAGACCTTCGGCATAGTGGGACTGGGAAACACTGGTAGCGCAACGGCACGCATCGCTCTGGCCCTCGGCATGAAAGTGCTCGCTTTCACAAGTAAAGAGCAGAGCCAACAGGCTGAAGGCATCCGCAAAGCCACTTCTTGGGACGCTTTCCTGCAGGAGAGTGACGTCATCTCTCTACATTGTCCCCTCTCCGACTCCACCAAGCACATTATCAATGCCGACAGCCTCGCTAAGATGAAGCCTTCAGCCATTCTCATCAATACTGGCAGAGGACCGCTCATCGATGACGCCGCTGTGGCTGAAGCATTGCGCAATAACGCTCTCTATGCTTTCTGTGCCGACGTAATGACCGAGGAACCACCACGCTCTGGTAATCCTCTTATCTCTGCCCCACGCAGCTTCTTCACCCCACACATCGCTTGGGCTACACTCGAAGCAAGGGAAAGACTTATCAATATCGCTACTGGTAATGTAAAGGCTTTCATCGAGGGAAAACCTATTAACGTAGTGGGATAAGCCTACAAACGCATTTTCCCCAATCACCATAAAGCATCACTATGGCAAACAGATTTGACTCTAACGATGAGCATCGACGCGATGAGCTCATCAGAACAATAGAACATAGCGTGGAAAGCCTCTCGCTTGGCGAACTTGAAGCCTTGTATTACGACATGGTTTCAAAGGGCTATATTCAGATATGATAACACTATAAGCAGGTGGGCAAAAGCATGAAAAAGGCTATTATAATGGGAGCTACATCGGGCATAGGGCGCGAAGTGGCTCTATTGCTGGCTGAGAAAGGCTGGAAAGTGGGCGTGGCAGGAAGAAGGCAGCAAATGCTTGATGACCTCACATCCCTCTCCGAAAACATCTCTACATCGCGCAAAATAGACGTGACGCAGGATGATGCGCCTCATATTCTCCTCGATATGATTAAGGAAATGGGAGGTATCGACATGTATTTCCACAGTAGCGGAATAGGATGGCAAAACACCGAACTCGACATCGAAAAGGAACTTCTCACCGTAAGCACCAACGCTATGGGAGTGACTCGCATGGTGGACACCATGTTTAATTACTTTGCAGAGCACCCCGACAAGGAGGGACATATCGCCGTAATCAGCAGTATTGCCGGCACAAAGGGACTGGGAGCCGCCCCTTCTTACTCTGCCACCAAGCGATTCGTCAATCATTATCTGGAATGTCTCACCCAGCTATGCACCATCCGCCGCATCAGTAACATCAGGATACATGACATTCGCCCTGGCTTTGTGCGCACTCCGCTCATCAGCGGTGCCACATACCCTATGCAGCTCGATGTAAAACCAGTGGCAAAAGACATAATAAGAGGCATAGAGCGCGGTAAAAGCATCATCACCGTGGATTGGCGCTATCGCATACTCGTCGCCTTATGGCGCATCATTCCGCGCTGGATATGGGTAAGAATTAGGATACATTGATAAGTAAGTGATTTAACCCAAATTATTTGGATTACATACTTAGTACTCGTACTATTATATCAACAAAAATAAGGTGATCTGAATTATTTTTGCAATAATTCAGACCACCTTAAATATATGTGTCATTATTTTTATAAGCCTGTGATTATAACCACCTACTTAATCTATTCATGGTTTATGTCTAACAAGACAACCACCAATCTCTTTTACTTCTTAAACTGGAAGCCTGCCTTCATGCCAGAATAACTGCTGGAAATGGCAGAGATAGTGCCGAGATGAGATGAAGCGGCAGAAGCTGACTGAAGGAGGGTGAGAAGCTTGCTTGCATCAAAAGTGAGACCCATGTGATTGCCAGTGATGCTGACGTAAGCAGTAACAGTTGTGCCAAGGGCTGAAGTAATGCTCACCTGACGCTTCTTAGAGTCAAATTTGTAAGTGCCCTGATATGTTCTTCCACCGAATGTATATTTCACGGTGTTGTTCTTCTCAAAGACATACTTACAGTTGCCTGCCTTGATGCCCAACTTCTGATAATATGACTCAAGCTTTTCCTCCATTTTATTGGCAAGAAGAGTGCCACCAGCCTTAGCAAGGAGGCTTTCACTTTCAAACTGAATACATGGCTTCTCATAAGTCCATGTGCCGATAAGAGAAGACTGATTAGTGCTGACACCACTGCCGAAAGTAGATATGATATTGCCAAGGATATTGCCGGCATTAGCCACTGTATTGCCGTCGATACCTGTCTGACCTGCGATAATATTACCTGCTACGGCACCAAGAAGTTCTGCTGTGCCATTGTTTTGTGTAGTGTTACCCGTGTTGCCTGCAGTTCCGCAACTTGCAAGAAGTCCGCATGAGAGAACTGTAGCGATTGAAAAAATAATCTTTTTCATTGTTCTTGATTTATTATATGAATGTTATAATTAGTCGCTTGATACGCATCTTGAAATAAGTAGGTGATCTGAATTATTATTATCTATTTTTCATCTATACATTTTCAAAATAATTTGGATTACCTACTTAGCTGCCTATGCCCTATAATAGCAATTTGAAATCAATAATAAAATCGGATGCAAAGACATATGGGATGGCCTGCAAGAATAATCGTTTTGTCCTATCCGAGAATGCTCTCCAATTCATTTATCACATGATTCATTTTGACATCAAAATCCAATACATTCTCTATTACACGCACGCAAGGATGCTCTTCCCAAGCCTTTGCCTGCTTCCTGTCCAGCTCACGTGCTAAGGCAAGTCCTGCCTCGTCTGCCTTCTCATATCTTTGTGCATTATTGGCTGTGGTGTAACATTCCTCAGTACCGTTTGCAGCACTGAGAAGATGAAGCACCGCATCATATCTCTGACGCATCTTTGAGGAAGTCATTCCCACCTCTTCACACATCTTTGCCCATATCTCTTCGGATACATAAGTGGAGATATCCATCAGTCCTCGGTCGCACACCACGAGGCAAGGCTGACCTTTTATGGTCTCTGCCAAGCGCATTACCTTGTTCTCCATTTCGAGTTGCAGCTCCAATATCATCTTCTCACCGTAATAATAGAATTCCTCGTTATCGGTAAGATAGCTCCATCCTATTTTTGTCACCATCGTAGGAATCTCCGGAACGGTAAACACCTTATATCCAAGACGGGAGAAATGATCTACTATTTGCGCCACCGCAGTGGTCTTTCCGGCACATGGACCGCCAGTCAATACTACTCGTGTAATCTGTTCTGATTGCATTATTCTTTGTATTTTTTACTTCGCTTCACTATCCTTACGGCCACATAATATCAAAACAAGCGGATAATGTATATATTTTTACCATAAAACCATCGCTAACTGTTTGTCACTATGACCTTTCAAGCACAATCGAGTACAAAGGTAATACTTTTTTTTATAATAAGTATAGAATTGGCTTAAAACTTACTTCTTTGGCACAAAACTCTCCCATGTCTGATCATCATAAAAGACGCGTATTTCCGTAATCTTCCTGGAAGGGGAAGACTGCATTGCAATGACCGGTTGCCGGGACGAATGTGGCTGATGCGAAGCAGAGGAATTCTGGCGCATTGCTGACTTTGAAGCATTGTAATTGGAAGACGAAAGGGATGATTGAGCAGCGGAATAAGCATCATCATCTGAACCGAAATCGAGCATACCTTCTGTCAAAATGTCAGTCCCGTTTTTGCTTGCTCCATTCGCATTATCCATTGATGAAGAGGAATCATCATCAGGGGTGGAAGCAGGAACGAACATACCTCCCGAACCTGTAAGCAACCAGTCGAGATTGATGTTGGGAAACTTCTTCCTTATCGCCTCGACATGACGCAGTGTCGGCTCGGTCCTTCCATTGAAAATACTCGACAATGAAGCAGCACCTATACCGGTCAACTGGGCGAACGTCTGCTGATTCATGTGCTGCGCTTCCATCAACTGTCTTATTCTTTCTTTCATCTCTTTTATATATAAATAATGTGTGCGATCTGTATCTCTTGCCGGGTGGGAAATTCCATCATCGTAGATCGAAGGAATGGAGCCGGAGACAAAATCTGATGTTAATATTTCTGGACTAAAAACTGTAATCGCGATCTGACTTTTCTTAACGTTTTCGATGACTTATCGCATCGCTATGAATGACTAATCTGATGCTGATTTCAGAACTATCATGGAGTGAGGACTCCGCAATCAAAGTCAAAAGCCAGACTCGTCTCTTTCGAAAGACTCTGACCAAGCAAGGCGATTATTCAGAAAAAAAATCTCGATGCTTGAAATTTTTGCAAGGAAATCCACTATAATAATGGAGGGGGCAACTTGCATTTTCGATGAGAAAATCTCGAAAAGAGAAATCTGTCAGTCGCGATTTTTTTTCGATTTACGACGTTTTTGAGGTCAAATCGGTCAATTTTCTTAACTTTTACAAAGGTAAATATTTTTTTTCTTATACACAACAAATGTAGATATTATTTTTACATTATATATTTATAAATCTAATTTTATTGTTTTACAATTTAGTATTCTTTAGTTATGTAATGTGGTATAGTTATAGGAATTTAGATTTTACAAATCAAAATCACATATATCTTTAACTTTAACAGCATAATATAAGCATTTGGGTATATATCAATTAGTTATGTGATATATTCACCACTTATAAGCTATATCCAACTTTTTATATTCATTTTTCTACCATATTCTATAGTAATATCTTAATATATTATGTCTATATAGCTGGGTTTGGGCTATTTATCATTATAATATTGGTTATAAATATCGGTGGATAAAGATTTTGGAATTTGAATATTCATATTTTGAATTATAGATTTATATATTAAAATTTCGGCATTATTACTGTTTAATCATTATAAATTTTAATACATGAATTTATATTTATATATTCATATAATAAAATCGGATAGAAATGTAAACCTTAAATTATGTAAACCTAAACCACGTGACCACCCTACCATTGCAAGATTTGCGAGGTTTTAAAATTTACGCACATCTGCTCGTTCGCTTTCAAATTTTCGATTCTCGCGAGGCATAAAAATAGGTAAACCTACTGAAAATGAGCATTTAACCCCTAAAAATCACCTCCGCGAAACTCCACTTTTTTAGCGGAAAAATGAAGAAATTTCGGCATTTTTCTGATTTTTAGGGGTTAAATGCTCATTTTCAGTAGGTTTACCTATT
>URJQ01000140.1 GCA_900548195.1 uncultured Prevotella sp. | reverse complement strand
GTGCGCATCTACGTCCTGTTTCATCAGTCATGATTCCCGCATCATTCCTTCTTCGACAGAACATAGTTGCATCACAATAGAGCATAGCTATTATAAAAATAATTCTGATCACCTACTAAATCATAAATAAACCTAAAGATACACTAATCTAATTGATTACAAATCTATTTGATTCACTGTTTCTATATAAAAAGGGTAATAAGAATAATTCTGATTACTTACTTTTAACAACGGTTATACTAAACTATTTGGTGATATTTATTTCAAATTGCCATCGTAATTCTATAGTTTTGATTTTGTTAGAACAGACAGTCATCAAGCATATAGGATTAAATAAAATTGTCAATGTGAATGATATAATATTACATCAAATTCAAGAAAGACAATAACGACCCAACTATAAGGTGATTGTCCTTAATTCTTCCGACATATACGGAAATACAGACTATGCCCCAGCATTCTCTTTCTGCAGTAGTATGGAAGTCACCTATACAATCTTTATAAATGGTCCGGTAGGCACATACACTCCTGGTCTTATAACGGTAAATCCAAGTTGGGGTACTTCTTACGACAAGAAGAAAGTCATCGGCAGCAATGAGAATTCTAAGTATCGTCTGGAGCTCAAGAATGAGTTTGGTAAAACCGCAGAATTAGGTTGCGCCTTTGGCACAGCAGCCGATGGATGCGTAGCAGGCTTAGGCTTCGCCGAAAAGATGGAGCTCAGTTTTACCATCCATAATCTCTTCGCTGTTCCGCAGTTCTGATAAACGTATGATGGGAATAAATCCCCCAACAGGCGATGCGCAAACCGTGCACCGCCCGATATCCCTCAAAAAAAAAACAAAAAAAACAATGAACAAACTCTTAAAACAAGTCCTAATAGCCCTTCCATTCCTAATCACTGCATTCTCTTGCGGAAGCGATGACGATTCAGACGGACTATCCGTAATCGATTTCACCGTCACGCCCACCACATTGCAGTACACTAAGGAAGGTGGAACAAAGTCCATCAGTGCAAGAGCACCGCAGACAGTCACAGCTATAAGCGACCAGACATGGTGCACCGTCTCTGTAGGTGAAGCCACGCCAACCCTCAAGGTCACGCCAATCAAGGTGACTGTAGAGGAGAATAAAACGCAAGAAGCCCGCTCTGCAGTAGTCACCATAAAGGCAGGAAACGATAGTAAGACCGTCAGCGTGACGCAGGAAAAAGGCGAAGCCACAAGTCCTGACCCATCGCCAAACCCTACATGCAGCATCAAGTATGATGCTAAGGAAGTGGCAAAACTGATGTCGCCAGGATGGAACCTCGGCAATACTATGGAGAGTGGCAACAATAATGACTCATGGAAGAGCGTAGGCATCTCCACCGAGACATCATGGCAGAAGACCAAGACTTCCAAGGAACTCATCTCTTTCATCAAGGCGCAGGGATTCAAGAGCGTGCGTATTCCTTGTGCATGGGTGATGGGACATATCACCAATGCCACAGACTGCACCATCGACCCGGCATGGATGGCAAGAGTGAAGGAGATAGTAAACTACTGCGTCGAAGCCGACCTCTACGTGGTCCTCAATCAGCATTGGGACGGTGGATGGCTGGAGCACGATGGATTTACAGCTAATGCTGACGTTACAGTCAAGAAGCAGCAGCTCAGCAAGATATGGACACAGATAGCCACGTCATTCAAGGACTATGATGACCACGTCATCTTTGCAGGACTCAATGAGCCGGGAGTGGGCGGAGCATACAAGGACAATGGTAGCAATATCTCCGATGACCGACTGGCAAGTCGTCTTGCAGAATATGAGCAGACGTTCATTGATGCTGTGCGTGCCACGGGCGGAAACAATGAATATCGCGTACTGGTGGTGCAAGGTCCAGAGACCAATATAGATAAGACTGTGAAGCACAATTACATTGCTTCGCTCACCGACAAGCATCCTGGCAGACTAATGATGGAAGTGCATTTCTATGACCCTTACCAATTTACGATGATGGACAAGGATGCCAGTTGGGGCAAGATGTGGTATTACTGGGGAAAAGGCAATAATGGCACCGCCTCCAATCGTAATGCAAACAGCAATTACACAGAGAGCTACGTCAGCAGTCAGATGGCAAAGCTGAAGACAGCATTCGTGGATAAGGGATTCCCAGTCATCATAGGAGAGTTTGGAGCCAACCAGCGCTTCACTATTGGCAAGGACGTCGTCCATGATGCTTCCATCCGTTCATGGTATGAGGCAGTGACCAAATACGCCATCACCAACGGCTGCATCCCATTCGCTTGGGACACCAACAGCGGTAATGGCATGACCATCATCAATCGCTCCACCGTCAAGGTATTAAATACCAATATGATGCTTGGCATCAAGCAGGGAAGTAATGGAAGCAAGTAAGGAGCGAAGCAATTATAAAATGAGGAATGTAGAATAGTGGTAAGACTTTTTGTTCTTGAGAAACTTCAAGAGAAGCGGCAAGGCAAAGAACGTAACTTCCATTCTACATTCCTCATTTTATCAAACCGTGTAAGTGTGTTTCTACTATACATCTAAACATTCAGCTATCGCATAGTTACAATACAAATACAACCATAAATCATCAAAAATCGGTATATAATAATATCATTAGGAGGAAAGACACTAAAAAGTGAGTAATTTTCAGTATATGATAGCAAAAAGTTAGTTAAATATTATTTTGTATAGACAAAATGTTGTACATTTGCAGAAGTTTCAAACCATTTAAAGAATTGATATCATGCAAATGTTATTTCAGAGATTAGGGTTGATATTGGTTCTTGCTTTGTATATGAATCATGCTGATGCGCAAAATGTAAGCATCAGGGGAACAATCATGGATACGGAGAAGAACCCTATCGAGTATGCGACAGTGTCGTTTCCTGCTTTCAATCTTGCTGTTACCACCACGTCACAGGGATTGTATATCATCAAGAATGCCCCAAAGGGTAAGGTGAGAATGGTGGTAAGATACCTTGGTAAGCAGAGCGTGGATACACTGGTTAATGTCCGTAGCAATATGGTATTGGACTTTGTGATGAAAGAGGAAGACTTCCATATCAAGGAAGTTGTGGTGACAGCTCAGCGCAATGCCGCCGGTAAGGCAACCTCTTCCTACATCAATCGCAATGCCATAGATCACTTGCAAGCCACCAGTCTTTCAGATCTTATGGCCCTAACACCTGGCGGAATAAGCCGAAACCAGACGCTTGGAAGTAGTCAGACGCTAAATCTCAGACAGGTGGAAGGTGCTGACGGCACTGCTATGAACTCCCTCGGCACTGCTATGAACTCCCTCGGCACTGCTGTCATAGAGGATGGAGCACCATTGTCAAACAATGCAAACCTCTCCGCCCTTAATCCTACAGTGGCAGGTAATGCCAGAGCCCTCGGAGGAGGAGCCAGTGCTTCCACCGGAATAGATATCCGCAGTATTTCTACAGAGAACATTGAAGGCATCGAAGTAATTAGGGGAATACCGTCAGTAGAGTATGGAGACATCACGTCAGGAGCTGTGATTATCCATACCAAGGCAGGTCGTGAGCCATTGAGGATAAAGGCGAAAGCCAATCCTAATGTATATCAAGGCTCCATAGGTACAGGCTTTGATCTCGGAAAGCGATTTGGAGCCTTAAATATCAGTGGAGACTATGCTTACAATACCAACAAAGTGACTGAGAGCTATCGAAACTATCAGCGTCTGAACGCTAAGGCAATGTATAGCAATGGCTTCTTCGGCAATCGCCTGCGCAGCAACACCTCGTTCTCTTTCCTTTTTGGAAAGGATAGCCGTAAGCCAAATCCTGATGATGAAATAGCTATGATTCGCACGAAAGGAGAAACCTATGGGCTTACTCTCAATACCAATGGACTTTTCAATTTTGATAAAATGTGGCTGCAGAACATCAAGTATGTCCTCTCTGCATCTTATACATCTAAGAACAATTCCCATCAGGAGCGCTACACTTCAGCAAACTCCCATTATTCTGGTACATACACAGATGGAGCAGTGCTGAGCAATGTATTGGGCGAAAGGCTCTATGATACGAAAGGTAATGAGATAACGAATCTGACCAATGCAGGTGATACGTATTATGCACATTACCTCTCAAATGCTTATATCGGTTATAATGAGATAGATAGCCGTGAGGTGAATTTCTTTGGAAAGCTTTCTGCTAACTTCTTCAAGAACTTCGGACAGGTGAATAATGGTTTCCTTGTCGGAGTGGATTTCAAGAGTGATGGAAATGAAGGAGACGGTCAGAAATGGTCTGTAGATAATCCTCCTTACCGCAATCTCTCATATCCGGACGCTTCATATCGTCCACGAAGCTATAAGGATATACCTTATATAAAAACCTTCGGAGCATTCTTCGAGGATAATTTCTCATGGAATATAGCCAGCCATGTATTTAATCTGCAGGCAGGTTTGCGTTATGACCACACCAGTGTGGTGGGAAGCAAGGTAAGTCCACGCTTCAATGCTTCATTTGAAGTAATACCAGAAATATTTACCATCCGTGGCGGTTATGGTATTCTTGCCAAATTGCCAACGCTCTATTACCTCTATCCGGACAAAGCTTATTTCGAGTATGTCAACCTCAATGAAATGGCTAATACTAATATGCCAGAAAAGGACCGCCGTATCATTACCACCACAAAAATTATCGACAGCCAGAATAAGGACTTGAAGATTGCTACAAACCGTAAAGTGGAGGCAGGCTTCGACCTTAAGATTGGTAAGGTAAGTCTTTCTGCTACAGGATTCTTTGAGAAGCAAATGGATGGATATACCATGGGCAAAGCTTTTATGCCATTCACAGTCAAGCAGTATGAACGTAATGAAGAGGGCGCTTTGGCTTTGTCAAAGGAGAATGCTGTGCTCTCAGCATACAACACTCCTTCCAATGGCATCTTCTGTGAAACAAAGGGAGTGGAGTTTGAACTCAATGTAGGTCGTATCGAGTCCATACGTACTTCCTTCCAGCTCAATGGCGCATGGATGAAATCCAAGAGTTGGTCGGAATTGAGTGATTACTATGACAACTCCACAAGTGAATACAGCACACGTAAGAATATCGCTATATATAGTCCTCATAACTCAGAATTATACAACGAGCAGCTCGTCACAACTCTCCGTGCTACCCACAACATTCCAAGTATTGGCTTTGTAGTGACGCTTACTGCACAGGCTATATGGAAGCAAAGTGACTACACTAATTTCTATAACGACTCAATCCCAGTAGGTTATCTTTCTCTTGAGGATGGAAATGCACATTATTTCAAAGCAGGAGAATATACCAATACCACTCAGATTAAGGAAGCTGATATGGCATATCTGCTGCGCAATGTAGATCATATCAAAGCCATAAAGGAGAGCATTAGCCCTCTGTTCCAGTTTAACATCAATGTGACAAAGGAAATAAGCGACATTGCACGCATTTCATTCTTTGCCAATAATATGTTCCGCAGTTATCCACGCCGTGAGCGCAAACGTTATCCTGGTACATATTATACATATAACAACCAGTTCTTCTTTGGTATGGAATTGGCACTAAAATTATAGAAAGGAGAAACATTACATGAACAAGAAATATAAATATCTGATGATGATGGCATCAGTCTTGAGTCTGCTGATGACATCATGCACCAATTTCTCTGAAGCATCGGATGCAGAGAAGGCAGAGCCGCTCAATATAGGAGTCTCCATGACTATCAATGTGCC
>URJQ01000139.1 GCA_900548195.1 uncultured Prevotella sp. | reverse complement strand
CTTTGATGCAAGAGGATATCCCATTCGAAAGGGAATACCACCGCCACAAGACTCCTCACGGTGGAGGGCGTCGTAAGCGATGAGCTCACCCATGATGATGAAGTCGCGGAGGTGGATAGCCTTGTCAAGCTCTACGTTGAGACCTTCCTTGGTGCCTGGCACGAAGAGGTTGGTGTTGAATTCCTTGCGGAGCTCCTTCATGAGCTTCAAGCCTTCCTCAAGTCCTTCCTTGGTACGACCCATACCTACATGCTCCCAGAGGATGTGACCGAGCTCCTTGTGGATAGAGTCAACGGAACGCTTACCCTGGATGTTGAGCAGACGTGTGAGCTCTGCGTCAACTGCCTTCTCTGCCTCTGCAAACTCTGGCATATCAGTAGAGAGACGTGGCCAGATAGACTGGTCAGCGAGGTAGTTCTGGATAGTGTAAGGGAGTACGAAGTAACCGTCAGCAAGACCCTGCATGAGAGCGGAAGCACCGAGACGGTTAGCACCGTGGTCAGAGAAGTTACACTCACCGATAGCGAAGAGGCCTGGGATTGTGGTCATAAGCTCGTAGTCCACCCAGATACCGCCCATGGTATAGTGGATAGCTGGGAAGATCATCATTGGCTTGTAGTAGTCGAAACCACCCTCTGAGCGTACGTATTTACCTGGGTTTACGTCAGTGATTTCCTCATACATATCAAAGAGGTTACCGTAACGCTGGCGGATTTCATCGATACCGAGGCGCTGGATTGACTCAGAGAAGTCGAGGAATACAGCGAGACCGGTGTTGTTTACGCCGTAGCCCTTGTCGCAACGCTCCTTAGCGGCACGTGATGCAACGTCACGTGGCACGAGGTTACCGAATGCTGGATAGCGACGCTCGAGATAGTAGTCACGATCCTGCTCTGGGATATCCCAGCCCTGCTTGGTGCCTGCCTGGAGAGCCTTTGCGTCCTCAAGCTTCTTTGGTACCCAGATACGGCCGTCGTTACGGAGTGACTCAGACATAAGGGTAAGCTTAGACTGGTTGTCACCATGCACTGGAATACATGTAGGGTGAATCTGTACGTAAGAAGGGTTAGCGAACATAGCGCCCTTACGGTAGCACTGAACAGCTGCTGTACAGTTACATCCCATAGCGTTGGTAGAGAGGAAGTAAGCGTTTCCGTAACCACCAGTAGCGATTACTACAGCGTTTGCAGAGAAGCGCTCGAGCTTGCCGGTAATGAGGTTCTTGGCGATGATACCGCGAGCACGGCCGTCGATAATTACTACGTCTTCCATCTCATAGCGGGTAAAGAGCTTTACCTTGCCAGCGTGAACCTGGCACATGAGTGAAGAGTAAGCACCGAGAAGCAACTGCTGACCGGTCTGTCCCTTTGCATAGAATGTACGTGATACCTGTGCTCCACCGAATGAACGGTTAGCAAGCATACCGCCGTACTCACGTGCGAATGGTACACCCTGTGCCACGCACTGGTCGATGATATTATTTGATACCTCTGCAAGACGATATACGTTAGCCTCACGTGCACGGTAGTCACCGCCCTTTACTGTATCATAGAAGAGACGATATACAGAGTCACCGTCGTTCTGATAGCACTTGGCTGCATTGATACCACCCTGTGCTGCGATAGAGTGAGCACGACGTGGAGAGTCCTGGATGCAGAAGTTCAATACATTGAAGCCCATCTCGCCGAGTGAACTTGCAGCGCTGGCACCTGCCAGACCGGTTCCTACTACGATAATGTCGAGCTTCAGTTTGTTCTTAGGGTTTACCAGACGCTGGTGTGCCTTAAATTCGGTCCACTTCTGTGCTACTGGTCCTTCTGGTATTCTTGAATTTAAAACTTTAGTCATTTTTGTCTTTGATTTTTGCAGTTTCGTCGTCTTGCCGTTCCATGTGACTTGTCTGACTTAACGGAGGGCGGACGACCAAACAACTATTTTTCCAAAATTAGCAGCAACCGAAGAGATTGCAAGCGAAGAAGTAGAGCACTACTACTGCGAAGCCAGCAAAGAGCAGGGTAGCATAAGCGATGCTGATTACCTTCCAGCGGCAGAACCATGTCTTGCCGTTCCAACCCATTGTCTGGATAGCGCTCCAGAAACCGTGGGTCAGGTGGAACCAGAGTGCACCGAGCCAGATGAGATACAGGATAACATAGATAGGCTGGCTGAATGTCTCGCGAATCCAGTGAACACCGTCAGCAGCAAAAATAGTGTTGCCGCCAGGGAGAAGCTCCTGAGCCATCATGTTCCACCAGAAATTGTAGAGGTGGAGCAAAAGACCTACCAGCACGATGATACCGAGAACGAGCATGTTCTGAGACGCCCACTCTACCTTGGAAGGCTTGTCAACGACTGCATAACCATCGGTACCACGAGCCTTGCGGTTCTGAGCGGTAAGGATGAAAGCATACAGGATGTGAAGCACTGCCAATGCTGCAAGACCCAATGTAGCTGCTACGGCATACCAGTTGGCACCGAGCATCTCACAGATCATGTTGTAGCCTTCTTCTGAGAAAAGCGCCACCACGTTCATTGACATGTGGAATGTTAAGAACAGGATGAGGGCCATACCTGTCAATGACATTACAACCTTCCTTCCGATTGATGAATTAAATAACCACATAAATGATAGTTGTTTTGATTAAAAAAAAGTTATTAAATTGATGTTTTTTGATATTTTTCTGCAACAAAGGGGCAATCCTCATTTTTACTGCCGACAACGCATCATCGACCAATAAGGACACATAATATTATATAAACGACTACAAAATTAGTAATTTTTAATTAAAAGACAAACTTTTCCTCTTGAAAATTCAAAATTTCTTGTTAATTTTGCCGAAAATTTCAAGAAAATGACAACTCTGTATTACGATGTTATTGTTGTAGGCGGTGGTCACGCCGGATGTGAAGCCGCACACGCAGCCGCTAAAATGGGCGCTAAGACTTGCCTCATTACGATGGACATGAACAAAATAGCCCAGATGTCCTGTAACCCAGCCGTAGGTGGTATCGCCAAAGGACAGATAGTACGCGAAGTCGATGCACTCGGCGGAGGTATGGGTATCGTCACCGATGCCACTGCCATACAGTTTCGTATGCTCAACAGAAGTAAGGGACCTGCCATGTGGTCGCCACGAGCGCAATGCGACAGAGAGAAATTCATCTGGCAATGGCGACACGTCCTCGACCATACCGACCGGCTCGACATCTGGCAAGACCAGGTCGATGAACTCATATACGACTCCATCTCTTCCTCCACCACAAGCATCAAAGGCGTGCGCACCATCTGGGGAGTGGAGATTATGGCGCCTGCCGTCGTAATAACTGCCGGCACCTTCCTCAACGGACTCATGCACGTGGGACGCAAGATGGTGGCTGGCGGACGATGCGCCGAGCCTGCCGTACCTCATCTGACGGAGTCCATCAATGCCATCGGCATCAAGTCGGCAAGGATGAAGACCGGAACGCCTGTGCGCATCGACAAGAGAAGCGTGCACTTCGAAGACATCACCATACAGCCGGGCGAGAATGACTACCATCAGTTTTCATTCATCGGAGAACACCGACACCTGGAGCAGTTGCCTTGCTGGACTTTCGACACCAACAAAGAAGCACACGAGACTCTGCTCAAAGGGTTGCCTGACTCACCGCTCTTCAATGGTCAGATAAAATCTACCGGACCACGCTACTGTCCTTCAGTAGAGACCAAGCTCGTCACATTCCCCGATCGCGACCACCATCCGCTCTTCCTCGAACCGGAAGGCACGGAGACAAATGAGATGTATCTCAATGGATTCTCCAGCAGTATGCCTATCGAGATTCAGTTGGAAGCGCTGCGAAAGATTCCTGCCCTGCGCGATGTGAAAGTCTATCGTCCTGGCTACGCCATCGAGTATGACTACTTCGACCCTACTCAACTCACCCACTCTCTCATGAGCAAGCGATGCTCCGGACTCTTCTTTGCCGGACAGGTCAATGGCACCACGGGATATGAGGAAGCAGCTGGACAGGGCATTATTGCCGGCATCAACGCCACTCTCTTCGCTGGAAGTCGTGGCACCGCCTCCTGCGATGGCAGCATAGGCAAGCCTTTCACACTCTCTCGCGACGAAGCATATATCGGTGTACTCATCGATGATCTCGTCACAAAGGGCGTAGATGAACCTTATCGTATGTTTACCTCCAGAGCGGAATATCGCATCCTCCTCCGACAGGACGATGCCGACGCTCGTCTCACTGAGCGTTCCCACGCCATCGGTCTCGCTTCCACCGACCGTCTCAACTGGTGGATGGAGAAAAAGAGGCACATACAGGACATCATCCGCTACTGCGACATCACCAATGTAAAGCCAAAGGAAGTAAACGCCATTCTCGATTCCATCGGCACTACCCCACTGCAATGTGGATGCAAGCTCCGCGAACTCATCGCTCGTCCGGGTGTCTCTATCCTTCAGATTGCAGAAGCACTGCCAGGACTCCATGCTCTGCTCGATGCACCAGCCAACCGTCATCAGGAAATCGCGGAGACAGCGGAGATTCAGGTGAAGTATCAGGGATATATCGAGCGCGAGAAGCAAGCAGCAGAAAAGATGCACCGACTGGAGAACATCCGCATACAAGGTCACTTCAAATACGATGAACTCAACGGTCTCTCCACCGAAGCAAGGCAGAAGCTCACCGCCATCAATCCCGAGACTCTCGCCCAAGCATCCCGAATCCCAGGCGTATCTCCAAGCGACATCAACGTCCTCCTCGTCCTGATGAAAAGATGATGGCAATTCATAATGCATAATTCATAATTCATAATTCATAATGCATAATTCATAATGCCAAAAGAATATCTCCAGCAAAAATAATTATGAATTATGAATTATGCATTATGAATTAAAAACCATCTGTTCCACGTGAAACAATATCAACAAAAACCGTATCAACATGAATAACCCAATCCTAAAGAAGCATCTGAGAGTAGTTCCAGACTTCCCGATTCCAGGAATCCAATTCCAGGACATCGCCACCCTATTCGACAATCCTGAGTGCCTCCACATCATGCGCGATGAGATGGTGGAGCTCTACAAAGGCAAAGGCATCACAAAGGTGGTAGGCCTCGAAAGCCGCGGATTCCTGCTCGGCCCTATCATTGCCAGCGAGCTCAATACTGGTTTCGTAATGGCACGCAAGCCAGGCAAACTGCCAGGCGAAGTAATAGAATACGAATACAAGAAGGAATACGGCACCGATAAAATCGCAATGCTCAAGGATGCCATCAGTTCTGACGACGTAGTGCTCATCCACGACGACCTCCTTGCCACAGGCGGAAGTATGCTCGCTGCCTACAACCTCGTGAAATCGTTTAATCCGAAGAAGATTTACATCAGTTGCATCATCGAACTGACCATCGAGGGTCTCAACGGTCGTGAGGTGCTCAAGCAGACCGGTTCCGAAATCACCTCACTCCTCGTGATATAATCGAAACAAGCGGTGTTTTCCCCAAACGGAAACACCGTTTCTTCGTATTAAAACGCCCCCATTCCAATAGCATAGTTATTGCAATGCAAAAGCATAGCTATTACCCTCTAAAAGCATAGCTATTACCACGCAATATCTATGCTTTTACAAATCGCACCAAAACAAGCCCAAAGACCTTATCCCCAAAGACCCCCTCTTATCCCCCTGTGAGGGGGAGGCCATATACGTTCTCCGGTTTGCGTTTCCTCTCGTAAGAAGATTGAAGAGTCGCCACTGTGTCAGCCGCGTTACCGGCTGACGTCAGTTAGAAGTCGCAACGGCGCC
>URJQ01000138.1 GCA_900548195.1 uncultured Prevotella sp. | reverse complement strand
TGGAGCGCTTTTGTAAAAGCTATGTTCTTAGGATGTAAAAGCATAGTTATTAGGAGGTAAAAGCTATGTAATCTGTTTGGCTTTATTTTACTACTTGTTTTTGCCTATACCGAGCATAACGAAAGTAACCCCGAGATTACGTCTCGGGGTTAAAAGAAATAGGAGGAAGAGTTGTCTGGTTGTTTGGTTGTTTGGTTGTCTGGTTGTCTGGTTGTTTGGTTGTTTGGTTGTTTTATTGTTTTATTGTTTTATTGATAGACGAACTACAAATAATTTCTACAGGCGACCAACAAGCAGACCACTAAACGACCAGACAACAAATCATCAGAAATCATACCCTGGATTCTGGGTCAGTTTCTTGTTGAGTTCGAGGCTCTTCTGTGGTATTGGGAACACGATGGTGAAGCGTGTCTCTTCGTCTTTGACAGGTGTGCGCTGGTCGTATGCCTTATTGAATTGTCCAAAGCGTATGAGGTCTTGTCTTCTCCATCCCTCCCATACGAGTTCCAAGAGGCGTTCTTTGAGGATATTGTCCATAGTGGCTTCTATCCAAGGCATCCCTACCCTTTCTCTGACGGCATTCAGTTCTCTGGAACCATCCTGTCCGTTACGTACCTTTGCCTCTGCCTTCATCAGCAGAGCGTCAGCGTATCTGAAGAGCACGATGTCATTGTCCACCTGCCTTCCATCGGAATAAGCGGTGCGATCTACCTCGTATTTACCCACTCTTGCGCCAGCTGTCTGCTTGTATGGGCTGTCGGAAAGGTCGAGCTTTAATTCCAAAGGCATATATACCAGAGGTTTGCCATTGTCGAGCATCACTTTCTTTCCATCTACATAGACTGTGTCTGCATAGAAATTGATATGGAATCGGGTATCTACATGCTTTGTACCGTAACCGAATGCCTTGACAGTAGAGACGGTGGCACAGGTGCCATTCTCGGAAGAACCGCCGTAAGCCTCGCCATGCTTATAGTGGCGTGAACGGAAAAGATAATGATATTCATTGAGATAGAGGTTTTTGTCCAAAGGAATAGTGAGGATATTCTCATCAGAGTTTTCATTATGCACGGCGAAGTTTGTAGCATAGTCACTCTCCAGTGTGTAGCCCACGCTATTCAGTTGGTCGCAATACCAGATGCAAGTCTCCCAAGCATTCTTCTTCACTCCATTGACGTCAAAGAAGATGGTGCGTCCATCCATCTGCTTGCCATCGGTCCAGTTGTCGTCAGAATAGATTTCGGCATTCAGTGCAAGCTTAGCGAGAAGGAAGTGTACGACAGGTCGGGTGATTCGTCCATAGTAGTCGCCAGCCTTGTTTGAGCGTGCATCAGCAAGCAGAGGGGCTGCCTGCTGGAGTTCATCGACGATAAACTGAAACACTTCACTCCTCTTGTTTTGCACCACTTGTTCCAGTTTTACATTATAGGAAGTGACGAGAGGAATGTTTCCAAACATATCCATAGCATACCAATAATATAATGCGCGTATAGCCCTTACCTCGGCAGTGAAGCATTTGTATTGGTCGTAGGAGAGTGCTCCCTTATGGCTTTCGATGTCAGCCAAAGACTTATTGGAGAGCATAATAACCTTATAGAGATATTTCCATATATCATATAGGTATATGTCATTAGCACTCCATTTGTGCTGATACAGGTTTTTCCATAATCCTCCATCATACCAGTCTCCACCTCTTGTAGGAATCATCGCCTCATCAGAGGTCAGCGTGTTGTAATCATAGAGTCCTCTGCAGGTGCCTTGCAGACCTTCCGAGTTTTGATGTCCGCCGAAATAATTATATAGCGAAGCGACAGCATTATTATATATATTGCTGGCATTGTCGTAGATGGCGTCCTGATCGAGCTGGTCTCTTGGATTCTCGTCCAGGCATCCGCTGATACATAGTATCAATGGTAAGATTAAAATATAGTATATTATCTTTTTCATGATTTCCAGTTATTAGAATTGTACGCTCAAACCAAGAGAATAAGTTCGATACAGAGGGTAGTTTCGCTTGTCGTCAATGCCCATAGTACTATTGACCACATAGCTATTTATCATAGGAGTCTGACCGCTGTAACCAGTGATAGTGCCAAGGTTGCTGACATTGCATGAGACACGAAGAGAGCGTATCAGATTGCTCTTCAAAGGAACATTGTATCCGATGGTGAGATGCTCAAAATTGATATAGTCGCCCTTTTCCAGCCAATAGTCGGACACTCTCTGGTCCATGATATTCTTTTTAGGTGCGCTCTTCAGCACATTGTAATCAGGGAAGCAGGAGAGGTTGTCGTAAGCCAGTCCGGTGCCATTGAATATCTTATGTCCGAAGGCACCATTTATCTGCAACGCCACGTAGAGGTCTTTATATCTGAAACTGATATTCGAACCGAGTGTCACCTTTGGCGTAGCCTGTCCTGCAATGTATCTGTCGCCTCCGTCGCTGAGGTCTATCTCTCCATTATGGTCGAGGTCCTCAATGTCGTATCTATAACTGCCATTTTCATTCTTTACCAGTCCCTTGCAGTGAGGCACATAGAATACTCCAAGCGGCTGTCCTACAATCTGATAGACCACATTATTGTCGCCACCATTCTGTCCGGCACCGTCCAGAGCGCCGATGGCAGTGATGTTTGCGGCAGACATATTCATTCCCTTATAGTTGCCACTGAGAGAAATCAGTTTGTTGGTTTGGAATGAGAGGTTCATATTGATGTTGAGTTCCATATCCTTCTTGCTTATCGGCTGTCCGGAGAATCCCAATTCGAGACCTTGGTTTGACATCGAACCTATATTGGCAAGCAAAGTATTGAATACGAAAGGCGGTACAGGAACCTCGTAAGCATAGAGCATATCGGTGGTCTTAGAGTAATAATATTCTGCCGTCAGCATGAGTCTATTGTCGAAGAAGCCCATGTCTGCTCCGATATTGAATGTAGTCTTAGTTTCCCATTTCAGGTCAGGATTATTATTTCTCACCATCCCGAGAGTCACAGTAGGCGAACTCTTGACTGGCACGATGCCAGTCTGCCTTACTGTGTTCATGGTGGTGTAAGCAGAAATGCCACCGAGATTGCCAGCCTGTCCGATTCCCGTGCGCAGCTTGAGGAGCGAGATAGTCTTTGAATCAGCAAGGAAGCTCTCCTTCTTCGCATCCCAGTCGAAGGAGATGGAAGGGAAGAATCCCCAGGTGTTGTCATCGCCCACCATTGATGAACCGTCGCCACGGGCATTGAATGACAAGGAGTATCTGTCCATCAGAGTGTAAGTGACGCTTCCCATGACGGATGCCAACGACTGATCCTCGAATGTGCTCTCTGTGCCTCCGTAAGGACGTGCGGCAGTGGCTCCGATATTATCGTAGTTGAATCCATTGGTAGGTATTCCTTTTGCCGTTATCCAGAAAGCCGTCTTTCTGAGTTTGCGGTATTCGGTGCTTGCGGTAGCAGAGACCTTATGTATGCCTATCTCTTTATTGAAGTCGATAGAGACATTGCCCAGCCATTCTTCTTTCTTGAATTCCCCACGATATACATTGCCTTGCGCCCATACCCATGTAGGGCAAAACTGTGATACCTCATTCGAACCATAGAGATATGATCCGAAAGTGGAGATGCTCCATTCAGGCGACAAGTCGTAGTTGAGCTTGATGTGGGCATCAAAATTAAGGTCTTTAGAGTCGTTTTTCTCATGCAGCACAGCGCCTGGCGGATTGATATGAGTCGCCACCTCGTTCTTGTTCCAGTTGCCATTGGCATCCGTACCGGCAGGGAAAGTAGGGTTTTGACAGGCAGCAGAATAGAAAAGCATTTGTGTGTCGTAGATATCATGGTTTCTAAAAGAGGAACCAAAGACACCGAAATCTCCAGTAAGTCTGTCATTGAATGCTTTCTGAGTGACGTCAATCTTGGCTACGAAATTTCCGTAGTCCATATTCTTGATGATTGTGTTGTGGTCCATCAGACCGAACGAAGCACGGTAATTAGATTGTGGTGTTCCTCCACTGAAAGCGAGATAATGATTGTTTACCAATCCTGTGCGTGTGATTACCTTATAGAAATCAGTGTTGTAACCACCATTATTGCAGTACAGACCCAAAGCCTTAGCAGTGGCAAGGTATCCGTCAGCATCGAGCATATCGAGGTGCTTATACATCTGCTCGAATCCGATGTTTCCCTCGTATGAGATTTGGAATCCGCGTCCGGTGCCTTTCTTGGTCTTTACCTCAATGACTCCCGAAGCGCCTCTCGAACCATACATGGCTGTCTCTGCTGCATTCTTCAGAATCCTGAAGCTCTCGATGTCAGCAGGATAGATGGTGGAGAGGGTTAATACGTCGGAGGTGACACCATCGATAAGCACCAAAGGATCATTGCCTCCGATGATGGATGTGGTGCCTCGCACTCGCACACTGTTAAGCATAGCCATACGGTCGAGACCGTTAGATGTAACATTTACGCCTGCAGCTTGACCGCTCAATACGTCAAGGGCATTGTTGACACCAGCTTTAGATGAATGCTTTCCCCCCATTTTGATAAGGCTGTTTCTGTTGTCGATGGAGTCTTTCAGTCCTGTAGTAATCTGCTGTTGTGCATGGGTCATAGAACTGCAAAAGAGCGCCAATAATAATAACGAAACAGGTTTACTACTCTTTTCCATAAGTTTTTCTTTGTATTTAGTTTTAGTTATTGGTCACAAAGGTATTAAAAAAATATAGACAAAAAGACACAAAATCTTAAAATATGCTTATATTTACCTTCTGATTAACTATAATTAACAAAAGAAAGGGCGCAACTCGCACAGGGAGAAAAGAAAAGGATGAGCACTTGGAAACTGCCTGAGACGCTACAGAAACAGTGGCGAAAAGAGGGTGGCGGCAAGGCGAAAGGATGGGTTACATCCCGCGTTCCTTATATATACGCTCCTTAGCCTCGTTGATTTCCTGCATCTTCTTCTTTGCTGCTTCGCGGACATCATCGCCGAGTGTAGCCACACGGTCGGGATGATTCTTGCGCACAAGGTCACGATAAGCACGGCGCACCTCCTCATCCGTGGCAGATGGCGAGATGCCCAGCACTTTGTAAGCGTCCTCGATGGAGGAGCCTCCGAGGGAAAGAAACTGATCTACGATAGTGGCACTGAAGCCCAAGGAATTACAGATTGCATAAATGGCTTCCACTTCTGCCGGATGTACGATGCCATCAGCCTTTGCTATTTCGCAAAGGAAAGCCAAGAGCTGGAGCCTATGCTCCTCTGGCATCACGTCGCGCATCTGTCGGCATGCCTCCTGCATCTGTGATTCCCATACTCTGTCACCGTGGGATTTGCGGTATTCGAAGAGGCGAAGAATGATACTTTCGCCCTGCTTGACAGCTATTTCGCCAAAACTACGGCGCAGGAAAGCACGGAGATAATTCATTTCCGAGTGCATTATCTTTCCGTCAGCCTGTATGACATGGGCTGATAGGACGAGCAGCGAGAAGAGGAATCCATTGCGTGCTCCCTCCATTTGTGCCTCTTGCGATGTGTAATAGGAGCTGCCTCGGTCAGCAGACGACCTATAATCAGCGTTGCCTTGTTCATCAGATGATGACCCGCCTACGAATTTATCCAGCAGTGCTCCCAAGGCATATCCTGCCAGAGCACCTATTATTCCACCATTTAATCCGCCGAGAAAGGCGCCTATCCATTTTGCTATTGCCATATTGTTGGTTTGTTGTTTAGTTGTTTTGTTGTCTTGTTGTTTTGTTGTCTTGTTGTCTTGTTGTTTTGTTGTCTTGTTGTCTTGTTGTTTTGTTGTCTTGTTGT
>URJQ01000137.1 GCA_900548195.1 uncultured Prevotella sp. | reverse complement strand
TTGTTGCTCAGGCACTTATAAAAAACGTTAAAGTATAATGCTGCGGAAATAAGGAATATGTAAAGATAAAGATAATGTGGTAGCTAAATATGCCTTGGAGTCATATAAAGAACCTATTGGCATATCGGAATATCAGTTGTCCCAACTATTTCCAAAAGACTTTAAGTCCTCGATGCCGACTATAGAGGAATTGGAGAAAGAATTAAAAGGTAAGTGACGTGGGAAAAACAACTTGGTGCGATTTGAGACTCATATTTTTACCATCACTTTTAATCAAAAGACTCACCAATGAACAATCCATTCTATTATACTCCATCACCATACCTCTGCGAGAAAGTAGAGGAGATGGTGCGTGACATAATGCGAAGGGAGGAATGGACGGACGAGGTGGAGAAAGGGAAAATGTTCGGAGCTATGCTGGCAAAGGACAGAAATGGAGAAATCTTGTTGCTCAAGGCCTACTCCGGACAAGTGAATGGACAGGGCGATTGGGAAGGCTATGTGCCGGCGGTGTTCGACTATCTCCAGGAGGACGGCTACTTCAAACGCCATGAGGCGGAGATAGTGGAGATAAACAAGGAGATAGACCGTCGCAGTACTTCGGAAGAATTGGGCAGTGCAAGAGAAACTCTCTATGAGGCGGAGAAGCAGAAACCCGCTCTGCCACCATCGCGACCAATGCCGGAGGACGAAGCGGAACGGGCGGTCTATATACGCCAGAGACAGCATGAGAAAGGCGAATACCGCCGTCAGAAAGCGCATTGGAACGAGATGGTGAGAGAGAAAAGAGAGGCTTTGCAGGCCCTGCAGGATGCTATTACCCAACTGAAAAGACAGCGAAAGCAGCGCTCCGACGCTTTGCAGCAATGGCTATTCCAGCACTTTGTGATGCTCAATGCAAGGGGAGAAGAGAAGAATCTCCTCGATATATTCATCGAATGGGCAAGAGAGACAGGGTCGAAATGTATCATTCCGCCATCAGGTTCGGGAGAATGCTGCGCCCCAAAACTCCTGCAATACGCTTATAAGCATCAATTGCAACCCATTGAAATAGCAGAGTTTACTATTCAGAATGGCGTAGCAGAGTATCGAGGCTCATGCCAAGGACGCTGCGCCCCGATATTACGCTGGATGCTACAGGGAATGGAAGTGGATCAGAATCCATTGGAGGCAGAGGAAAAACGCGATACGCTCACCGTGATATATGAGGACGAAAGACTCGTGATAGTCGATAAACCGGCAGGAATGCTCAGTGTGCCGGGTAAGTCAGCACGGCGCAGCGCGTGGGATATACTTCGCGAAATGCGTCCCGAAAGTCCCGAACTCAAGATGGCGCACCGCCTCGACATGCAGACCTCAGGTGTCCTCGTGGCAGCAAAGACGGCAGAGGCATACCGTGAGATGCAGGCGCTTTTCCTCGACCATACGAAGATAGAAAAGACATATTACGCCCTCCTCGAAGGCATCTTGCCGGCAGACAAGCCTCAGAAAGGCACCATATCTCTGCCACTCAGCGCCGATTATCTCAATCGACCACGTCAGATAGTGGACTATGAGAAAGGCAAGAAGGCGGTCACACGCTATGAAGTAGTAGGTGAGAAAGACGGACATACCATCATCCGCCTCCAGCCATTGACAGGCAGGACGCATCAGTTGCGAGTGCATTGCGCCAGCAAAGAGGGACTCGGAATGCCGATATTAGGCGATGATCTCTATGGGCATCATGCCGATAGGCTCTATCTCCATGCCGCATCCCTGCGTTTTGACGACATAAAGGTGGAGATAATCCCGCAATTTCATTCGTAAATCCTTTTTTTTTATTACCTTTGCAACCAGAAGAAGAATGGTTCTTTTTCTGGTAAAAATGTATGGCTATGACAACAATGACTATACGAGTGGAGAACAAGACAATACTCTCCAGTTTGAAGAAAATCCTTGCTGCATTGGATGGAGTTACTATACTCCATACCACAAGTGAACGCTCAGCGAAAGATATAACCAAAACCGCGGGCTATAAGGAAGCTATGTCAGATAAGAAGAAAGGTAGAATAAGCGGACCGTTCGAGACCTCGGACGAACTGTTTGCACATTTGGATATTTGATATGGCATACGTTGTTAGTACAACGCGCAGATTTGATAAATGCATAGAGAAGATGAAGAAACGTGGTTATCCTATGGATGAACTGCGTAGGGTAATTGTGTTGTTAATGGAAACTGGTGTTCTGCCAGTAAAATATAAACCCCACAAGCTAACTGGTAACCATAAAGGTCAGTGGGAATGTCATATAAAACCAGATTGGTTATTAGTATGGGAACAGAATGATAATGAATTAACCCTTCTTCTTCTGGAAACGGGAACGCATTCAGATTTGTTTTGAAATAGTAGCATTGAGAAAAGAAAGAAAAGCGTTTTCTATGCAGAATCGATGGCTATGGCAGACACCTTTATGTTGCTGATTATCGTTTTGGTGTGTAGATTGGGTAGTTTGATTACCTACTTACAATAGAAAATTGAAAATATGAGATTTCTGAAAAGAATAAGGGAGTATAGAGAGGCGCTGACGATAGGAAGTATAGGATTTCTGGTGTTCTCAGCATTGAATGGCATGATGATGAGTAATCATCCAGATATATGGACTAACCCGAAAGCGGGATTCTGGTCTGCTTTTACTACGTATTTCCATCTCTCAGGCTTTGACCCTTTCACATATATAGTCATATCAGAATGGCGCCCGCTCTACAATATAGAGAGGCATCCGCTACTTGCCGTGTTTGAATGGCCATTTTCATCGCTAAATGAATGGCTGATGTCTGTACTGGATAAGAACTGCGCCATATATATCTTAGGCATACTCTGGACCATAATAAGCACCTGCGCATGGATGCTACTCTATAAGATAATGCGTAGGATAATCGGGCTCGGTTGGCGTAATAGCTTGATATTGTGCTTCTTCTATTTCTCCATAGCCTACGTGATGCTGGTGACGATAGTGCCCGACCACATGGTGCTATCCATGACATTGATGCTCTTGACGCTGTGGATAACCTGTAAGACTGGGGAAAAAGGCAAACTGTCACACATTATGAAGATAATGATGACATACTTTGTAGCCACAGGAGTGACTTTGACCAACAGCGTAAAGATATGGCTTGCCGATATGGTGAGTTATTATCATGAATGTAAAAACGGTGGAAAACCGTTGACAAGATGCTTCAAGAGAAGTCTGATATATCTGATTCCTACTGCTATTATCGGCTGTGCATACCTATGGCAGGTGGATAATACCGTGAAATCAGAGAAGGCTCACGCTGAGGAAATGACGCAGAAGCGCATCGAGAAGGACTCCGTCTTTGCCAAGCAATATGCAGAAAACCAGGCGAGGAAAGAACGTATGCACAAGAATATGGTCGTGGATAATAAACTGTTTCAGTGGACCGACACTTCCATAGACCGCTGGCCGTTGCTCTATGAAAACATATTAGGCGAGGGATTCTTCCTGCATGAGGAACATCTGCTCGGCGATGCCAATGCAGATCGTCCCGTGTTCGTCTATTATGGGCATTGCTGGTTTTATATATTAGAGGCTTTGCTCTTCCTTCTCATGCTGGCAGGAATATGGGCAGGACGGAATTCCATCTTGATGCAAGCCACATTGTCGATGGTTCTGTTCGATGCAATCATCCATTATGTCTTCCGCTTTGCCGCGAGCGACGTATATATCATGACGGCTCATTGGGCATTCATCTATCCAATAGGCATAGCATTCCTGCTGAAGAAAATGGAAAAGAAGAGAGCAATATCCATCGTGTTGACTGTCAGTATGCTGATTATCACCGTCATGATGTGGACCTATAATCTGCATCTGATAAGTAGTTGTATTCTCAAATGATGGTGATAAGACGGACAATGCGTTGAGGCTGCCGTCTGCTTAAAATGATGCTCTATAGAGACGTTACATACGTTTTAATGTCTTTTCATGGATAAAGGAACAGAATAATAGTTAAAAACATCAGTTAATCTTATATTTTTATTACCTTTGCAGAAAAATACATTATGAATATAGCAGTTCTTATAGCCGGTGGAAGCGGCAACAGAATGGGACAGGATATTCCGAAGCAGTTCATGCACGTAGATGGTTGTCCTATTATCATACATACTATGAAGTGTTTCCAGCGTCATCCAGATATTGACGCTATCGCAGTGGTGTGCCTAAAAGGCTGGGATACAGTGCTGCAGGCGTATGCAAACCAGTTTTCCATAACCAAACTGAAATGGATATTCGAAGGCGGAAGCACAGGTATGGAGTCAATCCATAACGGCATCTATGGACTGAAAGAAAATGGTTGTGCTGATGATGATCTCGTGCTGATACATGACTCCGTGAGACCATTGCTCTCGCAGGATATTATATCATCAAACATTGCTATCTGCAAGGCTTACGGTTATGCTATTACTGGCATTCAGTGTCGTGAGGCAATCCTTGAGAGTGATGACGGCTTTAGCACTACCACCAGCATACCTCGTGACAGACTTATCCGCACGCAGACGCCACAGACCTTCCGATTGGGCAATATCATTGAGATACATGAGGAGGCCAAGGCGAAAGGCATCACCAACAGTGTGGCTTCATGCACATTGATAGCAGAAGTGGGAGGCAGGGAGATGCACATAGTGCCTGGTTCGGAGAAGAATATTAAAGTTACGACAGTAGAGGATCTTGAGATACTCAAGGCACTCATGCATACAAGTAAAGACGAATGGCTGAAATAGAGAAACTACGAGGAAAGACCCTCCTCGTGACAGGTGCGACAGGTCTTATAGGCTCTGCTTTCGTGGATATGTTGCTTCGTGCCGATGATTTGGACGTAACGGTCTATGCGGCAGGAAGAAATGAAGAAAGAGCCAGGAGACGATTTGCAGAATACAAAGACGACGAGAGATACCATTTCTTGAAGTATGATGTGACGGAGCCGTTGGACTGTGACGTCTGTTTCGACTATATCATCCATGCTGCAAGCAATGCTTCGCCTAACTTCTTTGCCAATAATCCAGTCGAGGTGATGCTGGCAAATATCAATGGAGTGAAGAATCTCCTTGATTATGGACGTGCTCATGATATGCAGCGTTTCCTCTATGTCTCATCAGGAGAAGTGTATGGCGAAGGCGATGGCAGAGTCTTTACAGAGGATTATTACGGCTATGTGGATATAAACTCTCCACGAAGTTGTTACCCTTCCAGCAAGAGAGCAGCAGAGACCCTTTGCGCCGCTTATGGTAAAGAATATGGAATGGATTGCGTAATAGCACGTCCTTCACATACCTATGGACCGTATTTCACGGAGTCTGATAATAGAGTCTATGCTCAGTTTATCAGGAATATCCAGCGAGGCGAGGATATAGTGATGAAAAGCACGGGAAGTCAGTTTAGGTCATGGTGCTATGTAGATGATTGTGTGTCGGCTCTGTTATATATCCTATTGGAAGGTAAGAGCGGAGAGGCATATAATATTGCAGACAATACTTCTAATATATCAATCCGTGAACTCGCTGAAATGATAGCGGAGATAGGCAATAGAAAGGTTATCATGCAGCTGCCTGACGATGCAGAGAAGGCTGGTTACAATGTAGTGACCAAGTCGGTATTCTCCACTGCCAAGCTGGAAGCATTGGGATGGAGAGTCAAAGAAGGAGACATGAAATCGAAAATGAAGAAAACTATAAGTAAGTGTTCATAATTATTTATAATAATAACAGCATCACCTACCATAGTATCTATAACCTCATATAACAGTTACGTAGGAGCCGCTACGCGCCTTTATATCTGAGATTATATCTACCATACTATTTAATACTCTTAA
>URJQ01000136.1 GCA_900548195.1 uncultured Prevotella sp. | reverse complement strand
ATGACCACACTGATCATGCTGGATTCAAAATATGCCCCCTTTTTAAAGTGGGCTCGTAACTAAAGTTTCCCATATTTACAAACATACTCAAATGTCTGACTGTCAGCAAATTGTAAAAATGTTAATTTCGATTAGACAAAATGCGTAGTTATTTCAAACAAGACTGATATTGAGCATCAATAGGTTATGAATCCTATTCCAAAGCATTAAAGTATATTAACCCAATGATGCAACACTCTGGATTAGAGATGTTTATATGCGATAGTTGAATTATAACCGATTGATTATCAAGAGTGGGAAACTTCAGTCAGTAATTTATCTAAGGTGGAATTAGGGTGGAACTATAGGTGGAACTTCATGTAATTCCACCCATAGTTCCACCCTAATTCCACCATGCGTAAATCGCTGATTATCAAGGTAGTAATAATGCCAAGGTGGAAGGGTGGAATTACAAATGACAAAAAAAATCTTTATTGAAAAAGTGCGGAAAAAGTATTAACAACCGTTAAAAAAGTGCGAAAATAGGCTTATACATCATTTGGAAGTATCTATCTTACGTATCGTTCTCGCATTAGAAAAGCATTATTGTGAATACTGTAAAGAAAGAGAAAAAATATGTTTTGTGCCTAATGGTATAGGTATCTCCTTTATTTTTCCATCCATTCATTTGCATTTTTCATTTCATTTATTTGCCTATCTCACAGAAAAATAGTACCTTTGCATCCGCTTTTATATATAAGGTGGGAAATGATTTTACCATCACAACAAAAGCATAAATATCAAAATTATTATGCAGGATATTAGAAACATCGCCATCATCGCTCACGTTGACCATGGAAAGACTACTCTGGTCGATAAGATGATGCTTGCCGGAAATCTTTTCCGTGAAGGTCAGAACAACTCAGACCAAGTACTTGATGCCAACGACCTTGAACGTGAACGTGGCATAACCATTCTCTCTAAGAATGTATCTATCAATTGGAAAGGTACAAAAATCAATATCATAGATACTCCGGGACACTCTGACTTCGGTGGCGAAGTGGAGCGTGTCCTCAATATGGCTGACGGATGTATTCTCCTCGTAGATGCCTTTGAGGGTCCAATGCCTCAGACACGTTTCGTGCTTCAGAAGGCTCTTCAGATAGGATTGAAGCCTATTGTGGTGGTAAACAAGGTGGATAAGCCTAATTGTCGTCCGGAAGAGGTATATGAAATGGTCTTCGACCTTATGTTCTCTCTCAATGCTACAGAGGATCAGTTGGACTTCCCTGTGGTATATGGCTCTGCAAAGAATGGCTGGATGGCAGAGGATTACAATGCTCCTACTGACAATATTGACTATCTTCTCGACAAGATAGTAGAGGTAATCCCAGCTCCTGAGTACCTGGAGGGCACTCCTCAGATGCTCATCACGTCATTGGATTATAGTTCTTACACCGGTCGTATCGCTGTAGGACGTATTCATCGTGGCGTGTTGAAGGAGGGAATGAACGTTACTATCTCGCATCGTGACGGCGAAATGGAGAAGACCAAGATCAAGGAGGTACACACTTTTGACGGTATGGGTCACAAGAAGGTGGCTGAAGTGAAAAGTGGTGATATCTGTGCTATCATCGGACTGGACAAGTTTGAGATTGGTGATACCATCTGTGACTATGAAAACCCAGAACCACTGCCTCCAATCGCCATTGATGAGCCTACAATGTCTATGCTCTTTACCATCAATGACTCTCCTTTCTTTGGCAAAGAGGGTAAGTTTGTCACTTCCCGTCATATCAATGAACGCCTCCAGAAGGAGTTGGAGAAGAATCTTGCACTGCGTGTAGAGCCATTCGAGGATGCCACAGACCGCTGGGTTGTGTCAGGTAGAGGCGTGCTTCATCTCTCTGTATTGATTGAGACAATGCGTCGTGAGGGTTACGAGCTCCAAGTAGGTCAGCCTACTGTAATCTATAAAGAGATTGACGGAGTGAAGTGTGAGCCTATCGAGGAGCTTACTATCAATGTGCCAGAGGAATTCTCCAGCAAGATGATTGATATGGTGACACGTCGTAAGGGCGAGATGACAAGTATGGAAAGTCAGGGTGATCGCGTGAATATCGAGTTTGATATTCCTTCTCGCGGTATCATGGGACTCCGTACCAACGTGCTCACAGCATCACAGGGTGAGGCTATTATGGCGCATCGCTTTAAGGAATACCAGCCTTATAAGGGCGATATCATACGCCGTACTAACGGTTCGATGATTGCTCTTGAGACCGGAAATGCTTTTGCTTACTCTATCGACAAGTTGCAGGATCGTGGTAAGTTCTTCATCGAGCCGGGTGAAGATGTGTATGGCGGTCAGGTAGTAGGCGAGCATGTGCATGAAAATGACCTCGTGGTCAATGTGACAAAGGCAAAGCAGCTCACCAACGTTCGTGCTTCAGGTACTGACGACAAGGCTCGCATCATCCCTCGCACAGTGCTCTCTCTCGAAGAGTGTCTGGAGTATATCAAGGCTGATGAGCTTGTGGAAGTGACTCCAAAGTCAATGCGTATCCGCAAGGTTATCCTTGATCATCTGGAGCGTAAGCGTGCTAATCGCGAGTAGTTTCCTGAATGAAGAATGTAGAATGAAGAATGAAGAATTCGAGTTAGTTTCTTCGCTTGTGAAAGACAAGCTGGAGAATACTTAACTCGAATTCTTCATTTTTATTTATTTACAAGTCGCATCAGTGCGATTATTACTTTTCACTAAGAAGAAAAACTAACTCGAATTCTTCATTCTTCATTCATCATTCTTCATTTATATATTCTTCATTTTTAAGAAAGGTGGAACACTTCCTTGATAGGAATGGTGATAGGTGAGTTGTCTTTTGGGTTTACCTCCATGATGTCAGCCATCATGTCCCACCATTTTTGCGTGATAGGATCGATGCCATTAGATGTGTCCTGAGAGTTACCTTCACCAGAGCACTCTTGATACCCGAAGAGGATATTGGTGTCTTTGTCCCAGAAGATGGAATAGTTGCTTACTCCGCTGTCCTTGATCATCTTGACGAGTTCAGGCCAGATAGCGGCATGACGCTTCTGATACTCTTCCTCACAGCCTGGCTTGAGGAACATTTTGAATGCAAATCTTGTCATAGTTAGGTTATTTTAGAATGAAGAATATTAAAATGAAGAATAGTTAAATGAAGAATGAAGAATGAAGAATGGGGATTACACTCTTCACCTTGCGTTTTTCTTCTCAAGCGAAGAAAACTAACTCGAATTCTTCATTCTTCATTCTACATTCTTCATTTAGAACATTCTTCATTTAGAACATTCTTCATTTAGAACATTCTTCATTTTTTTAGTTTATCTTGCAATACCAAGACCGTCCTCCAGTTCTGAGATGATGTTGGAGAAGTCACGGTCTTTCCTTACTCTTTCATTGATTATCTGAATGGAATGGAGCACTGTGGAGTGGTCTCTGCCGCCCATACAGCGCCCGATGCGTGAAGCCGGCATACGGATATGCTTGTCAGCGAAATACATGATAATCTGACGAGGCAGCACTATCTCTCGCTTTCTGGTCTTTCCCTTTACAGCTTGCTCGGTAATCTCATAGTGATTGCATACGCATTGGATGATATCATCGAGCGTGAGCACCTGCTCATTGATTTTCACGGCACGCTTTACCACTCGCTCTACGAATCGCATATCGATGTTACAGTTATATACCACACTGTAAGCCATCAGCGAATTGATGACGCCTTGCAGGTCGCGCACGCTGCCATTGGTATTCTCCGCGATGTATCTCACCACGTTTTCTGGAATATCGAGACCGTCACGCTGGATTTTTCTCATGAGTATGTCGATGCAGAGCTGCACGTTTGGCTTCTCCAATTCTGCCACGAGTCCGCATGAGAAACGGCTTATCAGTCGGTCCATCATGCCCTGTAGCTGTGCAGGCACGCGGTCGCTGATGAGGATGATGCGCTTGGAGTTGCGGAAGAGGTGATTGAAGATATGGAAGAATGTCTCCTGCGTTTTAGGAGATGATGTCCATTCCTGTACGTCATCGACGATGAGCATATCTACAGTCTGATAGAAAGCGATGAAATCATTTATCTTTCCCTTGAGCTGTGCATTGACAAACTGCACCTGGAATGTCCTTGCGCTGACGTAGAGCACACGCTTTTGTGGGTACATCTCCTTGCATCTCACGCCTATAGCATTGACGAGATGGGTCTTTCCGCATCCTGATGGTCCGAAGACGAAGAATGGATTAAACTTTGTGCCCTGTGGATGCTCTGCAATGCTGAGACCTACCGAGCGGCAAAGCTTATTGGATCTGCCCTCTACATAATTGCTGAATGTCTGGCGGAAATTGAGTTGTGAGTCTATCTCCGGCAGGTGAGTGGTGGGTGCCGAACCCGGAGCCACCATCAGTTTGTTGTCATTTCTCGAAACCGCAGCCTTTGCAATGCCGTCCGGACTCTCGGTATCTACGGCGCCTTCCACTCTCAAGCCGTATCCCTTAGGGGTACGCTTCGCCTTGCTATCAGTCGTTTCCTCTTTTGCAGGCTTGTTTACCACGGTGATATGCCATGATAATCTGATTCTGCCAAAGGTGTTGCTGATGGCGATGCGCAGGTGATCGATGTAGTTTTTTTCGATGTATTGGCTGATGTAATCGCTTGGTACCTGCAGTGTCAGGAGGTTTGTGGCAGGTGCGAAGGATTCAAATTCTACATTGGAAAACCACTTCTCATATTCACCCTCTTCGATGTTGGCCTTGAAATAGTTCTGGCAAGCAGCCCATAGGGCGCGAGAGTTTTGCATTTCTTTCTTCTTGTGGGTTTGGGATTTTGGATGGATAGGCTTTGCGATGGCTGACTTATTGCCTTGCAGCGGTCAGCCTGCGTTGATGTGAAAGCATGGTGATATAGTCCTTTTGCCGAGGTAGAAAGGACTCTATTACACCTTGATAATATTATTATATTCTCGGAGGTTATTTGTCTTTCTTTCCGAAAATAGAGAAGTGTACGTATCTCTTAGGATGGGCTTTGAGGTCCATTAGGAGGGAGTCAGCCGATTCCATGGTGGAGGTCATGTTGTTGTAGAGACCTGGGTCATGGAGGAGGAGTCCCACGGTGCCTTCCTTGCTGTTGAGCGTAGTGGTGAGTTTCTCTACGTTAGCGAGAGTGGCATCCACTTTAGCCATTGTTCCAGCGACGTCGATAGCGGCGAGATTGTTGGTCACGGTCTCAGCATTGGTCATTACTCCGTCAGCCTTTGTGAGTATTCCTGGCATCTTTCTGTTGAGGTCAGCCATCATGGTGTTGATGCTCTGAGTGGTCACAGTAAGGTTTTTAGAAATAGTTTCAGCGTTATGCAGTGTTGCTGCGATGGCAGGGTCTGCGAGCAATGTGTTGAGCGAAGCGAGGATGCTGTCGAGCTTTGGGAGCATCTTTTCTACGGTAGGAATCATATCCTTGAGGTCGTCCACAGCGCCATGAGCTATAGCTCCCATGATGGTCTCTCCAGGATTGATGCGCTCTCTTGGGTTGTTGGCGAGGAGGAGGTTGACCTGAGTGTTGCCCATGAGGTCGGAAGCAATCTCTGCTGTCGTGCCACGAGGTATGCGGAGATTGTCGTCTATCTCGGCAGTGACGATGATATTGCCCTGCTTGTCGTAGTCGTAGCTGATGCCTGTCACTGTGCCTACGCGGTAACCGTCAGCATATATAGGGCATGAGCCGGATAGTCCGTTTACATTAGCGAAGGCAATCTTGTAGGCGTGTCCGTCAGAGAAGATGGATAGTCCTTTGAGGAAATTGAGTCCAAAGAACAATAATACTACGCCTGCTATGGCTACTAATGCTATCTTTACCTCTTTTGTGAAATATTTCATTATTGTGATGGGTTTTTGTTTCTTGTTGGATGTTGGGGATATCGGGCGGTAACGCGCCCGACACGGTGGCGGCTCTTTCCTTT
>URJQ01000135.1 GCA_900548195.1 uncultured Prevotella sp. | reverse complement strand
TATAAAAATATCAATAGAGAAAAATATAATTGTTTATTTTTATTTATTGATATTTTATCGCTGATTGTCAGCTTGATAGGTACTTGCAAAACATCAGATCTCAATCGATTATGGCTAATCTTTCAAAACCTTTTGTCTTCGGTATTTCTGTCGATTCCAAGCATTTCATAGGAAGAGAAAAAGAGATAGAGCGCCTCTCTGCAAACTTCAGATACGGCGTCAACACCATCATGATTTCGCCAAGAAGAATAGGAAAGACATCACTTGTCAAGCAAGTTTCCAAGACAATAGAGGACAAAAACATCAAAATCGTACACCTCGACATCTTCTCATGCCGAAGCGAATACGACTTTCTCAATATGTTTGCCTCGGCATTACTGCAACAGACCTCAAGTCATGCAGACGAATGGAAACAGAATATACGCGATTTCCTCGCAAGGGTGACACCGAAAATCACTCTTTCACCCGACCCTACCCAGGAATTCAGCATCTCGCTCGGCATCACTCCTAAGACCTATAAGCCGGAAGAAATCCTGAATCTCCCACAACTCATTGCGGAAAAGCGTGGCTATCACATCGTCATGTGCATTGATGAATTTCAGCAAATAGGTGATTTCCCCGACTCATTGACGGTGCAAAAGAAGATGCGCACTATATGGCAACATCAGCAAAACGTGTCTTATTGCCTCTATGGCAGTAAGAAAAACATGATGAGTGCATTGTTTCAGCAGCAGAGCAAGCCATTCTATAAGTTCGGACAAATAATGACTTTGGACACCATTCCTACAGAGACATGGGTGCCATACATATGCAGTCGCTTTGCTACAGAGGGCAAAACCATCCCCGAGGACATTGCCGCAGAGATATGCTCTATGGTCAATAACCACTCTTCCTACGTACAGGAATTGGCATACAACACACTCCTACGCACCAGAGAGTCAGTCACTACGATGGCAAATCTACAGTCTGCATTCAATGACCTGCTGGACGACAACACCACATATTTCATCGAAAAGACTGAAAGACTTACCAGTTACCAGCTCAATTTCATCCATGCCATCATTGATGGAATACACAATAACTTCGGTATGAAGGAGGTAAGAGAAGGTTATCATCTCGGTTCACCATCCAATATCGTAAGAATTAAGACGGCACTACAAGAGCGTGAGATAATAGACATCAATGACAAAGGCACATTTATCTCCGACCCAGTGATGGAGAAATGGATGCAATTAAGATTTGAATGGTACTAAATGATGGTGGAAAACAGTAGCTACCACCTCCCACTTTAATTGATTTTTATGACAGTAACAATCATAGTTCCCGTCTATGGCGTGGAGAAATATATCAGGGAATGCGCTAATTCGCTGTTCTCACAGACATACGAGAAGATAGAATATGTATTCTGCGACGACTGTACTCCAGACCGGAGTATAGAGATTTTGCATGAAGTGATGGCTGAATATCCTGAGCGGCAGGTGCGTATCATCAAGAATGAGCAAAATAAAGGCATTGGTGGCACACGCGCACGCCTTATCCAGGAGGTGAAAAGTGATTGTTTCCTATTCGTAGATAGCGATGATATCCTGCCTGAAAATGCAGTGGAAACTCTCGTGAAAAAGATGAAAGAGACCGGCACCGACATCGTGGAAGGCGGATACGCTGAATACTGCAACGGCAATATCTGCAATACGAAAGCACCCTCTCACGATGACGCTACTAAATACAAGCGGAAAGCATGGTGTCAAAATCTCGTTTCTCTGCACATTTGGGGAAAACTATACCAGTCGAGTATCATCAAGAAAGTGCCCGACCTATTCGTAGAAGGCATCAACTATGCTGAAGACATCTGCGCATCTTGCCGCATCATCGGTGTGGCATCACGCTCCTGGACTGACGAGGTGGTGTATCATTATCGTATAGACAACAACTCTTCCTACACCAAAAACATATCTGAAAAGTCCATTAAGTCATATTTCAAAGCACAAGCGAAGATTCTCTCCTTCTATCTCCAGCGAGGTCATCTGCCCTTTGCCCTTGAGATTGGCATCCTGAATACGCTACGAGAATGCCGAAGACGCGGACTGGATATGCAGGAAATGAATGAGATATTGCGCTACGTGCCAGAGCATTTTCGTGCAAAATTGCTCTACAATATGTTTCATTCCACAAGCATACCGCTGATTATCAGCGACTATACGTATCGAGTATTCCGACTTGTTGCTTCGTGATTTTGTGGTCTGGTTGTTTGGTTGTTTTGTTGTCTGGTTGTTTTGTCTGGTTGATAGACTTAATTGCAATAAACTTTTACAAACAACAAAACAACCAAACAACTAAACAACAAAACAACCAAACAACTAAACAACTAAAAAAATGAGTGAATCGCTGAAACAAAAAACTGCCAAAGGGCTCTTCTGGGGCGCTATGAACAGTGGCAGCACACAGATACTCAACCTTATCTTCGGCATTGTGCTCGGACGAATGCTTTCGCCTGAGATATACAGTGTCGTGGCTATACTCACCATCTTCGTAGCTATAGCAGGCGATTTACAGAGTTCCGGCTTTACGCAAGCATTGGTAAACATAAAGAGACCGACGGACAGAGACTATAATTCCGTCTTTTCATTCAATGTGGTGATGTCGGTAATGATGTACTTCATCCTCTTCCTATGTGCTCCTCTGATAGCCGATTTCTACGATAGACCTTACTTGACGGAAGTCTCACGAGTATTATTCCTCTCTTTCCTCATCGCTTCCATCGGCATTGCACACGGTGGATACATGATGAAGAACATGATGAACAAGGAGATGGCAATCATCGGATTTATCGCCCTTATAGTTTCTGGCGCCACTGGTATCACCCTTGCTTTCCTCGGAAAGACCTATTGGGCTTTGGTATGGCAACAGATAGCATACATCTCTGTCACTGTCATCGGAAAATTCTTCTTTGTCAAGGAATGGCGCCCGCGCCTTACCCTCGATTTCGGACCGGTAAAGCAGATGGCTCCATTCGCCATGAATATCCTTGTGACAAAGATTGTCAACACTGTGAGCAATAATATCCTGACTAATATCTTCGGAAAACTGTTTCCTGACCGCCTCGTGGGCAACTATTCGCAAGCCTATAAATGGGACACTATGGCAAACTCTCTCGTGGCAAACACGGTGGGTCAAATCGCCCAAGCCGTGCTCGTAGAGGCTTCACCGTCAGATCATTCCGAGGGCAGCAGGGAGTTGCAGGTGTTCCGCAAGATGCTTCGCTTCACATGCTTTCTCTCCATGCCGTTGATGTTCGGCTTCGCTCTGGTGGCTAACGAATTTATCCTTATCACGATAGGCGATAAATGGACAGGATGCGTACCGTTACTACAGGTGCTTTGCCTCTCCGGAGCCTTCGTTCCGCTCTATACTATGTATCAGAATCTTGCCATGAGTCAAGGGCGTTCCGACATATTCATGTGGCTGAATATCGGACAGATAGCCCTACAGATAGTCATAGTGATGCTGTTCTACCGATTCAGCATGCTCATCATGGTGTGTGCCTACAGTATTTTCATGATACTATGGTTGATACCCTGGCATATATTCACGGGCAGACTGATACGCTATCGCTGGACTGATGCCTTCAAGGACATTGCCCCTTTCGCCCTGAGTGCTATGCTTACTATGGCTGTGACTTATTGGGCTACAGATATGATAACCAACCTTTACATCCTCATAGCCATACGCTTTTGCCTCGCTGCAGCAATATACTATGGCATTATGAAAATAGCAAAGGTACAGATACTTAGAGAATGTGAACAATTCATTTTAAAGAGAATAAAGAAATGAAAGAACTTTCAGCAGAAGAACTAAAGGAATGGAAGCGCATCATCACTGATGTACTGCGTGAATTTCATGATATTTGCCAGAAAAACGGCTTCAGATATTTCGCTTGTGGGGGTACTGCCATTGGTGCTGTGAGACATAAAGGCATAATACCTTGGGATGATGACATCGACGTGTCTATGCCACGCCCGGATTACGACCGTTTCATCAATTACTGCATGAGCCATGACCTCGGAGATTACGAAATGGCTGGGCCTCATATCACTGAGAACTATGCTGTTCCTTTTATCAAACTCTGCAGTAAGAAGACCACTCTGATAGAAGAAGAGGACACACCTTGCCTTATCGGAGCATACATTGACATCTTCCCTCTTGATGGCACATGTGATGATATCCAGGAGGCAGTAATGCTCAAGAAGCGATATAATCGCATCTGGAATAAGCTTGAAGCTATTTCCACACGCAATTCCTTCCCTGAATACATGGCACTGCTGAAGACTCCACATGAATGGGGCCGCTTTGCCATCAAGACATTAGGATTTTTCTTCCGCAAGCCACTTAGGAAATACATCCTCCGACTGCTGGATAATATCTCAAGAAAATATCCTTTTGAGTCTTCTTCCAATGTCATCGTCTATTGTGGAAGTTACAATGAGAAAGAGATCATGCCAAAGACTTTCTGTGAAGGCGACGACATCTCCATGCCTTTTGAGAATATAAGCATCAATATGCCTTCCGGATATGATGATTATCTCACCCGAATCTACGGCGACTATATGCAGTTGCCACCGGTAGAAAAGCAGGTAACCCATCATTTTCACGCCGTAGTAGATTTGAAAAAACGATTGACAAAAAAAGAAGCTTTATCCCAACTGAGATAAAAAAACTGAATTAAGTGGACATAAGTATATAAAAGCCTTATGCTACCTATTTAATACTGTTGTTGACTCGAACCACTCAGGCTCCGCAAGGAGATTACTGGGAAGATAAAGATGATGTGGAATCAATATAAGAAGTAAGGATGAATATGACTGAGAATAAAATTGTGGCAAATAATGGTTCGTCTATCGTTCTATATACAACAGATGATGGCAATACCCAGCTTGAAGTAAAGTTGGAGAAAGATACCGTGTGGCTTACACAAAACCAAATGGCTGAATTATTCGGAAGAGATCGTACTGTAATAACGCGCCATATAAGAAACATTTTCAAGGAAGGTGAATTGGATGAAAATATCACATGTGCAAAATTTGCACATATGGGTACTGATCAAGATCAAACCTATGAAACAAAGATGTATAGCCTTGATGTGATTATATCTGTCGGTTATAGGGTAAAGAGTATAAACGGAACCAAATTCAGGATATGGGCCAACAGCATATTGAAACAGTACCTCATCAGAGGCTATGCCATAGACCAACGTCGCCTCGACCACTATGACGAGCTGAAAGATGTTGTGAGGTTGATGTCGCGAGCTCTCACTCTCCAAGACAAGGTTTCGGAAGGAGAATATTCAGGACTGTTCTGTGTAATTACGGATTATGTCTATGCCCTCGACACGCTCGACCGCTACGATTATCAGGCATTGGGCGTTGAAAAGACTACCAAGGAGGAAATTTTCCGCGCCACATACGAGAATGCCATGGATGCCATCAACACCTTGAAAGTGAAATTTGGCGAAAGCCGATGGTTCGCAAATGAGAAAGATGATTCGTTCAAAAGCAGCATAGGACAGATATATCAGTCTTTTGGCGGTGAAGACCTATATCCATCGGTAGAAGAAAAGGCAGCCATGTTGCTGTATCTTGTCGTGAAGAACCATTCTTTCAGCGATGGCAATAAACGTATTGCTGCTATGCTCTTCCTTTGGTTCATGGAAAAGAATGGCATACTTTATGGTACAGATGGGCATAAACGAATAGCTGACAATACCCTCGTTGCCCTCACGCTGATGATTGCCGAAAGCCGCACAGAAGAGAAAGATGTGATGGTGAAAGTGGTAGTCAATCTAATTAATAAAGATAATCAATAAGTAGGTGTTCTTAATTATTTTTATATTTAGTGACGGTAAAAAAATAACTTGGTACGATTTGAGTGAAAAATGTATCATATCAATATAAGGTTTCAACCTCATCTTTTTGGCTATTTTCTTCACTCTCATCGGTCATATAGCCCGCTATACTCCCTCTTCGAGTGAAGAAAAT
>URJQ01000134.1 GCA_900548195.1 uncultured Prevotella sp. | reverse complement strand
TCTATGGAGGTTGAAGAAGGCTGTTGTAAAAGCTATGTTATTGCATTGTAAAAGCTATGTTATTACATTGTAAAAGCTATGTTATTACATTGTAAAAGCTATGTTATTGCATTGTAAAAGCTATGTTATTACATTGTAAAAGCATAGATATTAGGAGGTAAAAGCTATGATGTATAAAGTCAATAAGTAGGTAATCAAAACAATTTTGATTACCTACTTAGTATTGCGAAAATTAGAATCATGTAAGCTCCATGATTCCATTAGATGGGGTCCGCTGTTTCATCCCTACTCTTTCACATCATCAGATGCCTGCTTTTTCTTCTCATTGCGCACCATTATCACGCAGGAAAGGATAATGGTAAGCACGATGATAGCAAGGGCTGCGTAAGCGATTGCCTCGGTAGTCTTCACCGAAGTAGGCTTAAACTCAAGCACTACCTTATGCTTTCCGCCCTCGATATTTATGGCACGAAGCACATAGTTCACTCTGCCTATCTCCACAGGCTCGCCATCTACTGTGGCAGTCCAGCCATTATAATAGATTTCGGAGAACACAAGCACACCGCCATTCTTGGAACTTACATCATAAGTAAGTGAGTTTGGTTCGTAAGAAATGACTTTCGCCATAGAGGTAGAGTCCTGGGTGTTACTCTTTCCCAATACGCTTTCAAACTTCTTGTCTGCCACAGCGACATTGTGAAGGTTCTCTTTTCCGAGGGCATCAAGTTCCTGATTGGCATTATCCACATACTTCACTTCATCGACAAACCAAGCCTGTCCCTGTGCGTAAGGGTTCATTATCGGTGTGGTCTGACCGCCCTGTAGAGGGAATATGAAGTATTTGGTGTTGAGCATATTGATGACCGGATAGATAGAGTCACCATTTACCTTCGTCATATCGCCCTGAGCACTGATTACAGCGTTCATAGTGGTCTGCATTTCAGGCGAGATATATCTCTCGATGAGTTCCTGATAGCGGCGCAATTTTGCTGCATGATAGCCGCCAATGCTCTTGTGATAGTAGCTGGTCTCGTTCTCATTGAATGTGTCGGAGGCAAAGTTGAGCACGCGATAGTCAGGGTCTTTATCCATCAGAATCTGCTTATCAGTGGCAGTCATCTCCTGTTCTGAGTCGCGAATGGTATTGCTTACGAACATATCATCATTGAGATAACGCTTGTTTACCTGCCACATATCCACGAGACAGAGCAGAGCGAGCACGCCTACCATCATCGTAGCAGTCATCTTCTTGTATTTGAAAGCCATGAGAGCAGCAAATCCTATGAGGATGATTATCACGCTTCTCCAGCAGTCTGCGGTGAATATTGCCACACGCATTGCCTTGAGATTGGCTACGAGAGGGTTGAGCTGGTCGGCTGGAATCTGCGATAATGCGTGCATCTCTGCATCGCTTACAAACTGGTCGAAGAACAATGTCGGAGCAATAGCAAAGAGAAGAGCGACACCTCCCGTCAATGCGAGCGAGAGATGGAGGAAATTGAGCTTAGGGAAACGCTTGCACTTGACACAGTCAGGCTCCTCTATATACTTCTTGAGGGCAAGCATTGCCAGCAAAGGAATGGTAAATTCCGCTATCACGAGGATGGAAGCCACGGTGCGGAACTTGGCATACATCGGCACATAGTCGATGAAGAAATCGGTCAATCCCATGAAGTTTCTGCCCCACGAGAGCAGTATTGAGAGGATAGTAGCGCCGAGCAAAGCCCACTTTATGCTGCCTTTCACGATGAAAAGACCAAGCACAAAGAGCAGCAATACGAAGGCTCCTACATACACAGGACCTGATGTGCCAGGCTGATTGCCCCAATATTGCCCCATCTGCTGATACACTTGTGCATACATCGGATCAGCCTTTTCCTGCGCCTGAGGACTCTCAAGCATACTGATATTGGATGCTCCACCCTTGGTGTTAGGCACGAGCAGAGTCCAGGTCTCGCTGATTCCATAGCTCCACTGCGTGATATAATCACGGTCAAGACCTGTAGAAGTCTGGTTTGCAGAATTATCCTTCACGAGTTCGCTCTTGCCTCGCATGGTCTCTTTCTGATACTCCCAAGTGTGATACAGATTGGAAATATTGGCAGCAATGCCCAATATTGCACCCAGAGCACACACTGCTGTGGCTTTGACAAAGTGCGCCATACGCTTCTGCCTGATAGCATCCACGAGGAAACCTATGACAAGGAAAAGGATGATAAAGAGGTAATAGTAGGTCATCTGCACGTGATTGGCATTGACTTCGAAGGCAGAGAATATGCCCGTAACTATCAATCCTGCAAGGTATTTACCTCTATAAGCCAGTAGAATGCCGGCTATCATCGGTGGAAGATACGCCAAAGCCATCACCTTCCAGATATGTCCGGCAGCGATGATGATAAAGAAATAGCTGGAGAAAGCCCACACTATGGCTCCCAAAGCGGCAAGATACCAACGGAAATCGAAGGCACGCAGCAGGAGGTAGAAGCCGAGAAGATATACGAATACGTACCATACATTCTCCGGAAGCCAGAGATGGTAAGCATTCATCACCTTGGCGAGACTGCTCGAACTACTGTAACTCGGAGACGACTGATAGGTAGGCATACCTGAGAATACGGCGCCTGTCCAGCGTGATGTCTCGCCAGTCTTTTCGTAATAGACACTCGTCTCATGTCCCAAACCGCGACTGGCGGCGGAGTCATGACGGAAGAGAATCCTGCCTTCTGTATCGGCAGGGAAGAAATAGGCAAACGAGATGAAGGCGAATAGCACCACCATCACGCCGTCTATCCAAAAGCGTTTCAATGCGTTCATTATTTAATAGTTTACTGTTTTTCCCGTGCAAAGTTACTAATAAGAATTCAGAAACAGGCATATTACTATGTGAAATTGTCATTTTCTACAGTTTATTTTCATAATGAACCGACTTGTTTCTTGTTCTTTCGGATGTTTTTTCGTACTTTTGCACCGCGAAATAAAAAGCAGGTGATACACTACACTTGCGAAAGGAATATAGAAAATATGCAGGATTTGAATAACTCTGAACTGGAAAAAGGATTGCTACGCCGCTCCTCACTCTTGCTTGGCGCAGACAATATGGAACGCCTTGGCAGGGCGAAAGTGATATTGTTTGGCGTCGGTGGCGTCGGTTCTTGGTGCGCAGAAAGCCTTGTCCGCTCCGGATTAAGGCACCTCACCATAGTGGATGCCGACTGCGTCTGCATCACAAACTGCAACCGCCAGCTCATGGCAACGGTCAAGACGATAGGCGAACCCAAAGTGGAAGCACTCCGCTCACGCCTCCTCGACATCAACCCATGTGCGGAAATCACTGCCATACAGCGACTTTACTCCAAAGAGACGGCTGATGAATTTCACTTGGAGGAATATGATTTCGTCATTGACGCCATCGATTCGCTGAAAGACAAGGCAAATCTCATCCTGCATGCCACAAGCATTCCTACCGTGACACTGTTCTCTTCGATGGGCGCAGCTCTGAGAATAGACCCTACGAGGGTGAAAGTAGCTGAATTCTGGAAGGTAAGAAACGACCCTCTCGGCGCGGCTTTGCGCAAGAAACTGAAGCGTGCCAAGACCATCCCACAGCAGAAATTCCAGTGCGTATATAGCGATGAACTGCCTCTCGACAACCTCGGAACGGAGATAGAGATGCCAGATTCCAGCGACGATCCACGCCTGAAGGAGCAAGCTACGCTGATAAAGAAGGCGCAGACAAATGGTTCGCTGAGCCATATCACGGGCATATTCGGCTTTACTTTGGCAGGATTGGTGATGCAAAAGATAACCTCTTTCACCGTCTCTGCCGACATGGAAGAGCGTGATAACAATGAATAAGCAGCCTTTTAGCCAACCTTTATAAGACAAAAGAAACAAGAAGTGCGACGCCAAATGTTGCACATTTTTATATTTCATCTTAATAATAACAAAAACAAACAATGCAGAAAAACAATTTCTGTGAGCAGAAGTCTTTCCGTTTCAAGCACTTCTCACGCAAGGGTTACGCCTTGTTTGCGTGCATGGGACGTGAAGTTCTCATCGGCACTCTCAGCGTTGCTACTCTCTCCCACGCCAAGGCAGAGGGACTGAGCGCCCGTCCAGAGGTGGCAGAGGACACGCTTTCCCGCTCAGAATTGCGACTCGACGAGGTGGTAGTGACCGGCTCTCGTGCTCCGCTGACTCTCCAGGAGTCTGCCAAGATTGTTTCTGTCATCACCCGTGACGATATTCATCGTGCGGCGGCAGAGAGTATCAATGACATTTTAAAGTTAGCTACAGGCGTGGATGTCCGTCAGCGCGGTGGCTTTGGTGTACAGACGGACATTTCCGTTCGCGGAGGAAACTTTGACCAGATTACCATTTTATTGAATGGTGTCAACATTTCCTCACCTCATACCGGCCATCTTTCTGCAGATTTTCCAGTTTCTCCGGAGGACATAGAGCGCATCGAAGTGCTTGAAGGCCCTGCGGCAAGAGTGTATGGCACCTCCGCTTTCAATGGCGTAATAAATATTGTTACGCGTCAGACTGGCAACGGAGCACAGGTGCATCTCGTAGGAGGACAGTACGGATATGCCGGTGGCAACGCCTCAATAGGCGCTACTTTTGGCACATTCCATTCACAATTATCTGGTGGATATACCCGTTGTGACGGTGCTACGCCAAACAGCGAATTCTCTTCCACCCGCCTTTTCTATCAGGGCAACGCCACTATCGGCAGCAATGTGAAGGTGAACGGACAGGTAGGTTACAGTTATAAACCTTACGCAGCAAATACTTTCTACGGTGCTTCAAGCACAGACCAGTGGGAAAGCAATGAGAGATGGATGGCTGCTGTGGGTGCTGACATCCAGTTGGGTCGCATTCATCTTTCCCCTCAACTCTATCTGAATCGCTGGTATGACCATTATCAGTGGCATAAAGACAATCCTGCTGGAGAGAATTTCCACAAGGTGGAATCCAAAGGTGCCTCCCTCAACGCATGGATGGAGAGCCTTTTGGGCAGAACATCCCTCGGCTTTGAGATAAGGGATGAGCGCATCCGCAGCACTAAGCTCGGCAAATTGCTCCCTGAAGATGAATGGCAAGCCACGGGAGGACATGATGGCGAGAATGACAAATTCTATAAATATCGCGACCAGCGTGCCAATGTATCAGCTTTCTTGGAGCATGACGTGTTGCTGAAGCAATGGACTGTCTCTCTCGGACTTATGGCAAACATCAATGATGGTCTTGACACCAAATGGCGCTTCTACCCTGGAATCGACGTAAGTTACCGTCCTACAGAGGCTTGGAAATTGTACGCCTCATGGAACATGGGACTCCGCATGCCTACTTTCACCGACCTTTACTACAGCGGTACGAACATAGAAGGCAACTCCGACCTGAAGCCTGAGAAGACAACCGACTATCAGATTGGCGGAAGATACACCACTCGCGGCTTCATTGCCGAAGTGCAGGGATTCTACAGCCACAAGAAGAATATGATAGACTGGGTGACTTACAATGATGCCAACAAGGTCTCTGACGGCATTTTCCACTCTGTAAACTTCCAGATGGACAATAAAGGAGCGGAAATCAACCTTCAGATGCTGCCTCGCCAACTGTGGGGTGATAATGCTCTTGTAAGGAAAATCGGCGTGCAATACAGTTATATATATGAGGAATCAGACTATGACGTGGATGTAATCATGAGCAAATATGCTATGGATTACCTTCGTCACAAGGTGATAGTCTCTGCCGACAGCAAGATATGGAAGAACCTGAACCTCAGTCTTTCATGGCGCTGGCAGGACAGAGAGGGCAAGAGCAATCCAGCTTATGCCTTGCTCGACGGTCGTCTCTCATGGGACACCGCAAAATGGTCTGCCTACATCGACGGTTCAAATATCTTCGACAAGAAATATTATGACTATGTGAGCATCCCTCAGCCTGGCAGCTGGTTCAGGTTTGGAGTAAGGTTCTCTATAAACTAAGACAATAATATGTTGTTTGGGCGTCTGCCTGTATAAAACATATAGAGCAATCTGGGACGTACTATTGGGACTTTCGGACAAAATGACAAAACTATCAGAAACACGGTGCCTAATAAGTTTTTATAAGCCATCAATGTTTATATTATATTCAGGCACTGTATTCCTGATAGTTTTTTTTCGACCTATAGGTCAACTGTTTATTACTGAGCCCACTTTAAAAAGTAAGGTCTGTTTAAAATGTTTATATTTCACGAAAAATAATCCCTGATTTATGCTGTTGTCTGGAATATTTTTTGTATCTTTACATCATCAATCAAACAGAAAAATTATGTTTAGAAAGACAGATCCGAATCCTCAGTTAGATATATTCACGGCTCCCTCAATGCAGTTA
>URJQ01000133.1 GCA_900548195.1 uncultured Prevotella sp. | reverse complement strand
ATATTTGCTTGGGTAGCAATATCCGGCAGGCGATTTTTCACTTTTCACTCTTCACTTTTCACTTCTAATTATATTATCTCTTGTTCTTCTTATCAGTGGCAAAGAAATTAGCTAATTTCTCTACTGCCAAGCCACGGTGAGAGATTTGGTTTTTCTCTTCGGCTGTCATCTGCGCGAATGTGCGGTCATAGCCGTCAGGCATGAAGATAGGGTCGTAACCGAAACCGTCGGTGCCCTGTGGCTTCTCAGTGATGTGACCATTGATGATGCCTTCGAAGGTGTGGGTCTGTCCCTGATAGATGAGGGAGATGACAGTGCGGAAGCGTGCTTTACGCTCTTCTCCGTGCTTTCCTTCGAGCTTCTGGAGCACTTTCTCCATGTTGGCCTTAGAGTTGTGGTCGTTGCCGTTTTCATTTGCGTAGCGAGCGCTGTAAACGCCTGGTTCGCCATTGAGAGCGTCGATTTCGAGTGCTGTATCATCAGCGAAGCAGTCGAAGCCATAGAACTCATTGACGTAGCTTGCCTTTTCGAGAGCGTTCTCTTCGATGGTCTGGTGGGTCTCCGGCAGTTCGTCAAAGCAGCCGATTTCCTTGAGCGAGCGCACTTCGAAGCGGTCGCTTAGTATGTCGTTTACTTCGTCGAGCTTATGCTGATTGTTAGTGGAGAAGACGAGGATAGGCTTCTGTCCCTTCATCTTCATCTTCATCATGTCGAAGCCTTCACCATATACGTTTTGTGCGTTGGTGATGGAAACGAAAGCGGTAGGGTCCACGCTGTTTACGATTTCGAAGACCTCGCGAGAGTGGCGCTTTGTGCAAACGCACATGAGAACCTTACGCTCAGTTTTGGTCCACCATCCTGTGCCGTCGAGCACGGTGAGTCCGAATCCAGCTTTAGAGATGGCATCCGATATTCGCTTATAGTTTCGCGAGAAGATATATACGATGATGGACTGATGGAACCTTCGTGTGCAGTAGTCGAGCGTGAGTGCTGATACGATGAGGAGCACGAAACCGAAGATAATCTTTCTCACGTCGTGGAGCACCCACCATGAGCTACCTACGATGATGATATCGGTCACCATGATAGCCATGCCGAGCGATACGTCGCGGTATTTATTGATTACGGCAGCGATGATATCGGTGCCACCAGTAGAGCCATTGGCATTGAAGCAGAGAGCGAGTGCGAATCCTTCGATGAAAGCACAGAGGAGACATCCCATGAATGCTTCGTTTTCGCCTATGATGAACGGCAGTTCGTGGGTGACAGGGTCTTCGAAGATACGCTGACAGAGCCAGAGCCAGAATGTGATGAGACCGTAGCCCCAGAGTGACTTGACGCTGAATTTCCATCCTAAGAGCTTTGCGGAGCTGAGGAGGAGAACTGTGTTGATGATGGCATAGGAGATTTCGATCTCCAGTCCGGTGGCGTAATAGATGAGTGCGCAGATACCTGCGAGACCACCGGTGGCGAGCTTGTAAGGCAGCATGAATACGGTAACGCCGATACCGTACATGAGTGTACCTATGGCTACCATTCCGTATTCCATGACTTCTTTCTTGAGTGCGGTTTTAGTCATTGCTTTTTTTCTTTTTTTTCTTGGTATTTTTATTATTGATATTCTTTGGATTATCCGCCGGTGACGCGGCGGACACAGGGGCGGACACTTAATTCATAATGCATAATTCATAAAGCATAATGCATAATGCTGATTCCTGTTACTTCTTCTTGCCTTTGCTTTGGAACTGCTGGTGGAGGAAGTCGCTGACGCCCTGGAGATTGTCGAATTTGTAGGTGTTATGATGAAAGATGAGTGAGTATGCCTCACGGTCGCCTTCGGTGCACTGCGCGAAGCAGTCGAAGCCGTAGTATTTGTGGACATAACGTACCTTCTCCTGTGCATTCTTCTCTATGGTCTCGTGGGTCTGAGGTAGTTGCTCCTTGCAACCGATGTCAGAGAGAGAGCGGACTTCGATATTTTCGCCCATGAGATTCTTAGCCTCATTGATGAGACGATCATCGTTAGTGGCGAATGTGAGTATAGGCTTCTGATTCTTGAGTTTGCTCTTGATGGCGCTGAAACCATTTCCATATACGTTATTGACATTGCTGACACAGAAGAAAGCGTAAGGATCGACGCGCTTGATAGCCTGCATGATGATATCCTGATAGCGGCGTGAGCAGATGCAGACGAGCATCTTACGCTCAGATTTGGTGTACCATCCGAATCCGTCGAGGACTGTGATGCCGAAGCCTTCCTCATTGATTTCGTCGGCAATCTTGGCATAGTTGCGAGAGTATATCTCGAAGCGCACCGCCTGGTGCATACGACGCATACAGGTGTCGAGTGTCACGGAGCATACGATCATGATGACGTAGCCATAGATGACGCGCTGTATGTCTTCGAATACGAAGTAACAGCTGGAGATGATGAGCACGTCGCATAGGAGGATAATCTGTCCGAGGCTGACATCCTTATACTTATTGACGATAGCGGCGATGATATCCGTTCCGCCCATCGAACCGTGGTTTTCGAAGCTGATACTGAGTCCGATACCGCAGAAGATAGGTCCGAGGATACACGCCATGAATATCTGGTCGCCACATACGTGAGGCCATTCTCCGGCAGAGTTTTGCAGCAGCAGTTGCCATGCCGAAAACCATAGCGTGGATGAAACGACGCCTGCTATGGTCTTGAAGCAGAATTTCCATCCCAATACCTTGATGGCAACGATGAGGAAACACGCGTTTATGACACCGAAGCTGATGGACACCGGTATGTTGGTGGCGTAATATATGATGGATGAAATACCGCTGACGCCACCGATGGTGAGACCGTATGGGAGCATGAAGATAGAGACGCCTCCAGTGTAGAGTAGCGTACCCAAGCATATCATGATGTAATCACGGATTTCGTAAAACGCCGTTGACTTGTTTTTAATCAGTTTGTCATTCATGGGTGTTTTTCTTTTTTTTATGTTGTTATTTCTTTCTTCTATCCGCCGGGATAATAAATGAAGAATGAAGAATGAAGAATGAAGAATGAAGAATGGCTTTCGCCCTTGCGATGACTAACTAACGTCCGCTGGTAACGCGGCGGACACAGGGGCGGACGCTTGTTCATTCTTCATTCTTCATTTGAAAGAACTTACTTCACTACGATATTGATGATGCGACCTGGCACCACGATGGTCTTGATGATTTGCTTGCCATCGGTGTATTTCGCCGTGCGCTCATCTGCGAGGACGGTCTTCTCAGCATCCTCCTTGCTGATGCCGGCAGGGAGCTGGATGGTGAAGCGGGTCTTGCCACAGAATTGCACAGGCATTGTAATCTCAGAGTCCTTCATCTTCTCCTCATCGTATGCAGGCCACTGGGCATCGCATACGCTGCCTTCGCAACCAAGGTTGTGATAGAGTTCCTCGGCGATGTGAGGCGCAAATGGAGCAATGAGGATGACGAGGCTGTGGAGGATTTCACGAGAGTGACACTTCTGCAGTTCGCCAACGGCAATCATGAATGCAGAGATGCTGGTGTTGTAAGAGAAAGTCTCTATGTCGCCAGAAACCTTCTTGATGAGCTTATGGAGAGACTTCTCCTGCTCGGCAGTAGGCGCATCGTCGGTAACCTGCCACTCCCCTGCTCTATCGTAGAAGAGTCCCCAGAACTTCTTGAGGAAACGGTGGCATCCGTCGATACCGTTGGTGTCCCAAGGCTTGGACTGCTCCACAGGACCGAGGAACATCTCATACATACGGAGAGTGTCGGCACCATATTTCTCTACAATCATATCAGGGTTTACCACGTTGAACATGGACTTAGACATCTTTTCGACAGCCCATCCGCAGACGTACTGACCATTATCATTGAGGATAAACTCAGCATCGTGGTAGTCAGGGCGCCAGTTGCGGAACGCTTCCACATCGAGGATGTCACCGCTTACGATGTTGACATCGACGTGGATAGGAGTGACGTCATAACCCTCCTTCTTGTCGAGAGATACGAATGTGTTGGTGTCCTTGATACGATATACGAAGTTGGAGCGACCCTGAATCATGCCCTGATTGACGAGTTTCTGGAAAGGCTCATCCTTCTTGCTCACGCCGAGGTCGAAGAGGAACTTATTCCAGAAGCGTGAATAGATAAGGTGACCAGTGGCATGCTCGCTACCACCTACGTAGAGATCGACGTTCTGCCAGTATTCAGCAGCCTCCTCTGATACGAGAGCCTTGTCGTCGTGCGGATCCATATAGCGGAGATAGTAGGCAGAAGAGCCAGCAAATCCCGGCATAGTATATAGCTCGATAGGGAACACGGTCTTGTTGTCGATGAGAGAATTTTCGACAATCTGTCTCTTCTCCTCGTCCCAAGCCCATTTCTTAGCGTTGCCGAGAGGCGGCTCACCGGTCTCAGTAGGGAGGAACTTATCCACCTGTGGGAGTTCTATAGGGAGACATTCCTCAGGAATCATGGTAGGGATACCATTCTTATGATATACAGGGAACGGTTCGCCCCAGTAGCGCTGACGAGAGAAGATAGCGTCGCGGAGTCGGTAGTTGACCTTCACGCGTCCTATATGATGCTTCTCTACGAAGACCTTTGTGGCCTGTATAGCGTCCTTGATATCGAGTCCATTGAGCGAGAGAGACTCACCATTATATTCCACTGCCTTTCTTCCAGCAGCAGGAGAATTGGTGACGATGCCTTCCTTAGCGTCGTAAGACTCCTCACTGATGTCAGCTCCCTCGACGAGAGGGATGATAGGAAGATTGAAATGCTTGGCAAAAGCATAGTCACGGCTGTCATGGGCAGGAACCGCCATGATAGCTCCGGTGCCATATCCAGCGAGCACATACTCGGAGATATAGATAGGGCACTTATCGCCAGTGATAGGATTGATACCGTAAGCGCCTGAGAAAACGCCCGTTACGGTGTGGTCTATCATTCGCTCGCGTTCCGTGCGACCTTTGACATACTTAACATATTCATCGACGGCAGGCCGTTGATCAGCGGTAGTTACCATATCTACGAGCTCCGACTCAGGTGCGAGCACGAAGAACGTAACGCCGAACATAGTATCTGCACGAGTGGTGAAGATGGTGAAAGAAGACTCCTGACCATCCACCTTGATCTGCACCTCAGTACCCTCAGAGCGTCCGATCCAGTTTTTCTGTGTCTCCTTGATAGAGTCGCTCCACTGTATAGTGTCGAGTCCGTCGAGCAGACGCTGGCTGTAAGCGCTGACGCGGAGGCACCACTGGCGCATCTTCTTCTGCTCCACAGGGAATCCGCCACGCACGCTGACGCCATCCACTACCTCGTCGTTAGCGAGTACGGTGCCAAGACCAGCACACCAGTTTACCATTGTCTCGCCCATGAAAGCGATGCGATAGTTCATGAGAGTGTCGCTCTTCTGCTTCTCGTCCATAGCGTTCCATTCCTCAGCAGAGAAAGAGAGCTCCTCGGAGCAAGCGGCAGAGATGCCCTCAGAGCCGTGCTTTTCGAAGTGAGCCACGAGGTCAGCGATAGGCTGAGCCTTCTGAAGCTTGGTGTCGAAATAAGAAGCGAACATCTTCTGGAAAGCCCATTGAGTCCATTTATAGTAGCCAGGAGCACAGGTGCGCACCTCACGATCCCAGTCGAAAGAGAAGCCAATCTTGTCCAACTGCTCGCGATAGCGGTCGATATTCTGGAAAGTGGTCTTCTCCGGATGCTGACCGGTCTGTATAGCATACTGCTCAGCAGGCAGTCCGTAAGCGTCATATCCCATAGGGTTGAGCACGTTGAAGCCCTGCAAGCGCTTGTATCTGGCATATATATCACTGGCGATATAGCCGAGTGGGTGGCCCACATGGAGTCCCGCACCCGATGGGTAAGGGAACATGTTGAGCACGTAGAATTTCTTTTTGTTCTTGTCTTCAGTGACATGGTATGTGCCGTTGTTGACCCAATACTCATGCCATTTCTTTTCGATTTCGTTGAAATTATATTCCATTGTTTATATTTTGTTGTCTTGTTGTTTTGTTGTTTTGTTGTCTTGTTGTTACAGAAAGACAGCTGCAATCTTGCGTAGTTTACTGAGGCGATTGATGAGCATCTTGTTTTCACGTGATGACTGTAGATTGTAGTCCGTCTGCATACGTAGAAGCATGTCAGCATTTATGCCGAGGACAGTCTCCATGATGAGTGCGAGTTCGGCAGTGACGGCACGTTTTCCATTCAGCACTTCATTGAATGCAGTATATGATAACCCGGTCTTTTCAGCAAAATCTTTCTGCTTGATATTTCGGCATTCCAATTCCTCCTTTAGCAGTTCACCTGGATGGTAGGGACGGAATGGTTTCATTTCAGATGCTTTTGGTCTCATTTTTAATATTGTAAATCATCAGATACCATAATAGTCATAAGTGCCATGAATGGCAATCAGCACATAGCCGAAGAATCCATTGTCAAGCTTCAGCCCTTAATGGCGAAGAAATTCTCTGACATAATACCCAGGGTGTTGCCCTACCCTTTATACACATCTTTGACAATTCTCAACATCTCACATTTGCAGAAGA
>URJQ01000132.1 GCA_900548195.1 uncultured Prevotella sp. | reverse complement strand
ACCAAGGAACGTCTCAAGCCAAAGCGTGCTGAGAAATTCTCCTTCAAGCAGTTTGGTGACCTCTTCAGGAACAAGCCTTGGATTTACATCACTTCGGTCGCTGTCTGCACCAATTTCTTCAATGGATTCCGCTACGCAGTGGCAGGATATATGTTCACTTACTGTATCGGTGGCGATGTGACTCTCGGCAAATTGATTATCAATTTCACGGTCTTTATGGCAATAGGAGAAGTGACTTGTATGCTCTTCGGCGCCCTTTCGCCTGCTTTCACTCGCTGGGTAGGTTCCAAGCGTATGGCTTTCGTGTGGTCGTCTGTCATTTGCTTTGCCACTTCGGTGCTCTTCTTCTTCATCCCGATGGACGCTTCCTATATCTGGGTGATGATAGGTGTCTCCATTCTTACGTCAGTAGGAGCCGGACTCTACTCTCCGCTCCTGTGGTCCATGTATGCTGACGTGGCTGACTTCGCCACTGAGAAATTCGGCAATTCCTCCACCGGACTTATCTTCTCCTCCGGCACTATGGCGCAGAAATTCGGCGGAGCAATATCCGGTTCGCTCATTGCTGCATTGCTCGGCATGGCTGGTCTCGTATCCACCACTGATATGATAACTGGCGAGACCATCGTCACCATCACTGATGAAGAGTCTGTCAAGGCTATGGTATGGGCGATGTTCTCCCTTTTCCCGGCTGCCGTTGCTCTCATAATGGGTTGGCTTGCTTACAGATTTCCGTTGAAAAAATAATGGATAGGTAGTCATCCTGCTTATTATCTACTTGTAAAAATCCCGATTATAGTAATATGAATAATCAAGTGAAAATTCTGAAACAGGAAGTCCTTGAGACCGTCACTGAGAATATTCTGCCCTTCTGGCTGAAGATGCAGGATAAGGAAAATGGTGGATTCTATGGTCAGATGAAAGGCGATGGCACTTTGGTGAAAGAGGCGAACAAGGGCGGTATTCTCAATGCGAGAATACTCTGGAGCTTCTCTGCCGCTTACAGGGTGCTGGGGCATCCTGAGTATCTCGAAGCTGCTACGCGAGCTAAAGACTATATCCTCCATCATTTCATTGACCCTGAATATGGAGGAATATATTGGGAACTCGACTATAAGGGTAACCCTGTAGATACCAAAAAGCAATTCTATGCCATTGGTTTCGCCATCTATGGACTCTCTGAATATGTGCGTGCCACAGGCGATGAGGAAGCTCTCCAAGCATGCATGGCGCTCTATGACTCTATCGAAACTCATTCTCTCGATAGGGAATACAATGGATATATTGAGGCTTGCACCAGAGAGTGGGGCGAGATAGCTGATATGCGTCTCTCCGAACTTGATGCTAATTATCCAAAGTCGCAAAACACCCATCTCCATATCATTGAGCCTTACACTAATCTCTATCGTTGCTTCAAGGAACTGTCAGCTCAGGATGTAGTCTCTGTGCCAGGCAATAAGGCGATGCTATGTAAGGAATGGCAAATGAAAGTGGAGAAATCTCTTCGCAATCTGATAGACATCTTCTGCGAAAAGATACTCAATCCCGAGACTTATCATCTTGATCTCTTCTTTGAAAACGACTGGACGAGGGGAGCGGGATGGCTGGAAAGCTATGGTCACGATATAGAATGTTCTTGGCTGATGCAGGAGGCTGCGCTCGTATTGGACGACGAAGCGGTGCTTGCAAAGGTAGAACCGATAGTTCAGAAGGTGGCAAAAGCCTCAGAGAAAGGTCTCAATGCCGATGGTTCGATGACTCATGAGGCCAACCTCGACACTGGTTATGTCGATGCTGATCGTCATTGGTGGGTGCAGGCAGAGACAGTGATAGGATTTTATAATATCTATCAGTATTTCCATGATGGGTCTGCATTGCAGAAAGCCCTCCACTGCTGGCAGTACATCAAGGACAACCTCATCGACCACGAACTCGGTGAATGGTACTGGAGTCGTGATCCTCAGCGCAACATAAACCGTAAGGATGACCATGCCGGCTTCTGGAAATGCCCTTATCATAACAGCCGTATGTGCCTGGAATTGATAGAAAGATAGAAGGTAATAGGTAATAGGTAATAGGGAATAGGAGAATACACTTCCCACTCATGGTTTCAGCTATGTGATAATCGCAAGCAGATTAACGTAATCTCCTATTACCCATTCTCTATTCCCCATTACCTCCCAACCGCGTCAGCGCGATTTTTCACTCTTCACTTTTCACTAAAGAAGTGTTACTCCCATTCTTCACTCTTCACTCTTCATTCTTCATTATAAAATATGAAACCCTACAAATTTGATCCGTATCTCAAGACGACATTATGGGGAGGCTATCAGATAGCCCCATTCAAAGGTATATACACAGCTCAGCCTAATATAGGCGAGAGCTGGGAGATATCCGGAGTGCCAGGCCATGAGAGCGTGGCAATAGAGCGTGGCATCATCGACGATGTAGATGTTGGAATGACGCTTACCCAGTTGATTGATAAATACAAAGGACTGCTTATAGGCAATAAGGTATATAAGAAATTCGGAAATAAGTTTCCGCTCTTAGTAAAATTTATCGACTCACGTCAAGACCTCTCCGTACAGGTGCATCCTGACGACAAACTCGCTATGGAGCGTCATGGATGTGCAGGAAAGACAGAGATGTGGTATGTCATCAAGAGCGATGTGGGCAGTAAGATTTATGCCGGACTGAAAGAGTCTATCACGCCTGACGAATACGAGAAACTTGCCACTGCCGAACCAGTCAATGGACGCTCGCCTATGCAGGACGTCATTGCCACCCACGAGGCTCATCAGGGCGACCTCTTCTTCCTTCCTGCAGGTCGTCTCCACGCTATTGGCGCCGGATGCTTCCTGGCTGAAATCCAGCAGACCTCTGACATCACTTATCGTGTCTATGACTTCGGCAGAGTAGATGCCCACGGAAAGCCACGCGAGCTACATATCGAGCAGGCCAAGGATGCCATCGATTATCAGGTATGGCCTGAATATCGCACCAGTTATGACTCCACCCAACCCACCTCTCAGCTCATCAACTGCCCATATTTCGTGGTGCATAGAGTAGTGGTGCAGGTGGCGCAAGAGATTGACTTCCACTGTGATTCATTCGTTGTGGTGGTCTGCCTATGGGGCGAAGCCAATATCAATGGCATAAAGGTGAGACAGGGCGAGACGCTCCTCGTGCCAGCCTCCGAGAATGTGCTCTATATCTTTGGTAACGCAACCTTCCTTACAGCGCACATCAAGTGATAAGAAAAAGGAATATTCTTAACCAAAACAACAAGACAACAAAACAACATAACCAACAATGTCAAAATTCCTATCCATATCAGCCGCTTTATTACTCTTTGGCTTGCCAATCCATGCCGACAAGGTAAGAATAGCCACCCCACGCACCGCGATGGTCTTTGATATTAGCAAAGGTTACGAACCGCAATTCCTCTATTATGGTCCCTCCATCACTGAGGCTGACATGGCCAATCTTGATCGTCCTAATGACGAAAACTGGAGTAGGGCAGACCTCTATCCTACTTACGGCGCTACGCATACGATGAGTGAGACCTGTCTCGCTATGCGTCATAGCGACGGAAACCTCTCCACCAATCTCATAGTGGATGATTATAAGGTCATTGCCATCACCGACAAGGCGCCTAACGGCAAACCGCGCAAAGGCAATCTCCTGGCCATACGCCTGAAGGATTCCATCTATCCTGTCACCGTACATCTATATTATCTTGCATATAATGACGTAGATATGATAGAATCATGGACCGACATCACCAATGCAGAGAAGCAGACCATCACGCTGACGCAATTTTATAACCCCCTTCTCCCTGTGCGTCGCAATGATGTCTATTGCACTCATTTCCACGGTTCATGGGCAAGCGAGGCGCAACTGTATGAGCAAAAATTGCAAAATGGACTTTTGGAAATCAAGGATAAGGACGGACTGCGCAATGCTACGGCTAATCGCAATGAGGTAATGCTATCTCTCGATGGTCCGGCAAAGGAAAACTATGGCGACGTTATAGGCGCGGCATTATGCTATAGTGGCAACTATCGCATATCCATCGACACTGACGACTCTGATTATCACTACTATTTCGCAGGCATCAATCCCGACAATTCCGAGTATCATCTGCGCAAAGGCGAAACCTTCACCACGCCACGAAGTGCCTATACCTATTCTGTCAGCGGTACCAACGGTGTGAGTCAGACCTTCCATTCCTGGGCTCGCAAGTATATGCTACGCCATGCAGACCAGGAGAGGATGATACTTCTTAATTCGTGGGAAGGCGTCTATTTCGACATCAATCATGAAGGAATGGACCAGATGATGCGCGACATAAAGTCAATGGGCGGAGAACTCTTTGTGATGGACGATGGATGGTTTGGAGAGAAATATCCACGACTCACCGACAATGCCGGACTGGGCGACTGGGTGGTGGATAAAAAGAAGCTACCAGAAGGTTTTGAGCGACTTATTGCTGACGCTAAGAAGAATGGCATAAAATTTGGTGTATGGATAGAACCGGAAATGGCTAACACCACCTCTGAACTATATGAGAAGCATCCCGACTGGATAATAAAGGCTCCTCAGCGTGAGCCGGTAAAGGGACGTGGCGGCACACAGGTGGTGCTCGACCTCTCTAATCCTAAGGTGCAAGACTTCGTCTTCTCCATCGTGGATAATCTTCTCACCAAGTACCCAGAGATAGCATACATCAAATGGGATGCTAATGCGCCGGTGATGAATCATGGTAGTCAGTATCTTTCAAAGAATGATCAGAGCCATCTCTACATCGCTTACCATCAGGGATTGATAAAGGTATTGGAGCGAATCAGGGCAAAGTATCCTGACGTGGTAATACAGGACTGCGCTTCCGGCGGAGGACGAGCAAACTACGGACTGCTCCCTTACTTTGATGAGTTCTGGGTAAGCGACAATACCGACGCCCTTCAGCGCATCTTCATGCAGTGGGGCACCAGTTATTTCTTCCCAGCCATAGCAATGGCGAGCCATATCTCTGCCGTGCCAAATCATGCCGTTTTCCGCACTACGTCGCTCAAGCTGCGCTGTGATGTAGCAATGTCGGGCAGACTTGGAATGGAGATACAGCCCAAGAATATGACTGACGAAGAGAAAGCATTCTGTCGTCAAGTCATCTCCGAATATAAGAAGGTGCGCCCCGTAATCCAGTTCGGTGACCTCTACCGTCTCCATTCTCCTTACAAGGGTGACAATATGGCATCAGAGATGTATGTTTCTGCAGATAAGAAGCAGGCTGTATTCTTCTGGTGGAAACTGGAGACATTCAAGAATCAGCATATTCCGCGCGTCAAAATGATAGGACTGGATGCCGACCGTATGTACACAGTGCATGAGCTCAATCGCATCGATCTCAAGCCCCTCCCTTGCGAAGGCAAGACCTACTCAGGCGCTTTCCTCATGCAGAATGGCCTCGAAATGCCATACACCCACGATGTGGAGTATAGCAAGAAAAATGATTGGGCAAGTAGGGTGCTCCTGCTCGAAGAATATGTAGGTAATAAGTAATAAGTAATAAGTAATAGGTAATAGGAGATTACGTTAATCTGCTCGTGTTTATCCCATAGCGGAAACCATGAGTGGCAAGTGTATTCTCCTATTCACTATTACCTATTCCCTATTACCTTCTAATAAATCACTCTCAATGCTAAACAGAATAAGAAAGCACTTCAAGAAAGCAACGACAGAATACGGTCTCCTGCAAGATGGGGATCGTATTCTTATCGCTTTATCAGGTGGCAAAGACTCACTGATGCTTGCACGCCTCATGGCTGAACGTGCCAGAATCTTCCGTCCACACATAGAGGTGGAAGCAGCGCATGTCATAATGGACAATATACCCTACGAGACCGACTGCACATATCTACAGCAGTTTTGTGACCAGCTCCTGATGCCCCTGCACATCATACATACCTCATTCGATGAGAGCACCGACCAGCGAAAGACGAGATGCTTCCTCTGTGCATGGAACAGGCGCAAAGCCCTCTTCCTTTTTGCGCAGGAAAAAGGCTTCAATAAGATAGCCCTCGGGCATCATAACGACGACTTCATCATCACCTATCTGATGAATATCACCTTCGAAGGCAAAGCAGAGACCATGCGTCCGCTCATGCAGATGAATCATTACCATCTCCAGATTATCCGCCCACTCTGCCTTGCCCACGAAGCCGACATCAAAGCTGTAGCCGAGCAAGAAGGCTTCCATAAGCAGAAGCGTCTCTGCCCATACGAGGAACAGACCAATCGTGCCACCATGACAGACCTCTTTCATCATCTTCAGACTATCAATCCCGAAGCTCGATATTCCCTTTGGCATGCTTGTATGGGTGAGTAGCATTTTGATAAAGTCAGATAAGCATAGATCTTACATTACAATAACTATGCTTTCACTGTCCAATAACTATGCTTTTACCGACCAATAACTATGCTTTTACAGAAGCCCTAACCAGTCATTCCTTGGAGGTGCTTTCCTTCGATTACGGACTGACTTTAGAAGTAAATTGAACTGTAACAGGAGTATATTTAACATCTATTCACAACTTTTCGGCTGTTATTCTCTAAAAATATTTTTGGCTCT
>URJQ01000131.1 GCA_900548195.1 uncultured Prevotella sp. | reverse complement strand
TTGCAACGTGGGCTTCGACTGGGAAAAGAAGGAAAATGTCTGGGCGAAAGTGCATGAAGAACTTGCCGAACTGGAGACTGAACTGCGTAAGGAAAATAGAGACCACTCGGAGGAAGAACTCGGCGACTTTATCTTCTCTGTCGTAAATGCAGCAAGGCTTTACCACATCAATCCTGACACTGCCTTGGAAAAGACCAATCAGAAATTCACCAAGAGATTCAATTACATAGAGCAATGCGCCCAGGAAATGGGAAAGTCTCTCACAGAAATGACGCTGGAGGAGATGGATGCACTATGGAATGAAGCAAAGAAATTAGAGAGACAATAGATATGAAAAGAATATATGTTCCAATAATAATAGCCATGTTTGCAATTATTTCTGTCGTTTCCTGCAAGGATAAAAAGACAGACAATGCTGAGGCTGGCAGTGATACACTTGTCAGTGAGGTTCCAGATTCCGCAGTGTATGGAAAATGTGGTCAAGGCACTTCCATGCACAATCTGGAGATAGTGACCGACGATGGTAAGACGATGGAGTTTCTCATAGACGAGGAACAGGGAAGCGACGTGCAGGGAGGACTCCTTTGCGGAGACCGAATGACTGTGGCTTATGTCGTGACAGAGGAAGGTAATGTGGCTACGAAGGTCATAAATCTTACCACTCTTCTCGGCAGATGGACCTCGCTCGATCGTAATTTCACTATCCAGGAAGACGGTAATGTGGAGTCGAATCTGCAGACGGAGACACGACCTTATACTGTTTGGTCTGCAGTCAACGGCAATATTGTGCTCAATTCAGACACGTTCTCTGTCCTGTATCTCGGTGCTGACAGCATGATGCTGGAGAGCAACAATGGAGTCTTTGCCTATAAGAGACAAAAATAAAAAGCATTATGCAACCATTCAAGATTCATATTTTAGGATGCGGGTCGGCTCTTCCTACTGCCAAGCATAACCCTTCTTCGCAAATCGTGGAGATAAGGGGAAAACTCTTCATGGTCGATTGCGGAGAGGGAACCCAGTTGCAAATCAGAAAGTCAAGACTCAATTTCTCTAAACTTTACGCCGTATTCATAAGCCATCTTCACGGAGACCATGTGCTCGGACTCGTCGGTATGCTTAGCACTTTTGGACTGAATGGCAGAACGGCTCCTCTAAATATCTATGCGCCTGGCGAATACGAAGAACTGTTGAGGATGGAGTTGAAGATGTTTTGTAGCAATCTCGACTATGAGATAATCTTCCATCCCGTAGATACTCGCAAGCAGCAGATTATCTATGAAGACCGATCGCTGACCGTGGAAACGATTCCTCTACATCATCGTATGCCATGTGCAGGCTTCCTTTTCAGGGAGAAACCTGGTGACCGCCATATAAGGAGGGATATGATTGATTTCTATGGAGTGCCCGTTTCACAAATCAATAATATAAAGGCGGGTATGGACTGGACAAACTCTGAAGGAGAGACAATTCCAAACGCATTGCTCACTTCTGACCCTGACCCACAACGAGCTTACGCTTATTGCTCGGACACAAGGTATATGCCATCTCTGGCAGAGAAAGTGAAAGGCGTTGACCTCCTATATCATGAATCCACTTATACGGAGGAATTTCATGACAGAGCTGAGAAATATCTACATTCCACAGCCCGTGAGGCGGCTCTAACCGCTCGCGATGCAAATGTCGGAAAACTCCTTCTCGGGCATTTCAGCAAGCGTTTTCTCGATGAGAAACCACTGCTCGACGAAGCAAGAGCTGTCTTTCCTAATTCATTCCTTGCCAAGGAAGAATTGGTGATGGACGTCTAAAGGCGAACTTTCACAAAGCAGTATGACTCAGTGATTTATCGTTTACTGATTCCTCTGCTGTAAGTCCTCGCTTTCTGTAAGCTCTAATCCTGCAAGCAAAACCAAAATGGTGAGGCACACTCTATCATATTTTACCAAAGCATTAAACTATTACCTAATAATATTCAGAATGAAATTAAGACTGACAATCATGAACTTCCTGGAGTTTGCTGTCTGGGGAGCGTATCTTACCTGTATGGGTAATTACCTTGGAAAGGCGGGAATGGGAGCCGAAATAGCATGGTTCTATGCCATTCAGGGTATTGTTTCGATTTTTATGCCGACCCTTATGGGTATCGTAGGCGATAAGTACATTCAGCCACAACGCCTGCTTGGCATCTGCCATCTCATTGCTGGTGTCTTCATGGTAGGGCTCTTCTATCTCGGAATGACGGAGGCAATGCCTAATAAAGCACTGTTTATCACTATCTATACGCTGAGCGTCGCTTTCTATATGCCTACGCTGGCACTCTCCAATACTGCCGCTTTCACCATATTGAAAGATGCTGGAATGGACACGGTAAAGGACTTTCCGCCTATCCGCGTCTTTGGAACTGTAGGATTTATTGCCACTATGTGGTTTGTAAATTGTGCTATTGTCGATGCTAATGGTTTCTCAATGAGCCTCGGTGCAAGTGATTTTAAATTCCAATACACTCATTATCAGTTCCTTGTCTCTGGCTTGTTGAGTATCGTTCTCTTCCTTTACTGTCTGACTTTGCCACAATGTAAGATAGAAGCAAAGGTGTCAAAATCTCTTGCGGAAACATTGGGATTAAATGCTTTCAAGCTCTTCAAGAACAGACAGATGGCTACATTCTTTATCTTTTCAGCCATGCTCGGAATGTCATTGCAAGTGACTAACAGTTTCGCTACGCCGTTCCTGACAAGTTTCAAGGTGGATTTCGCAGACTCTTTCTGTGCAAATAATGCTACTATGCTCGTGTCTATTTCACAGGTAGCTGAAGCTCTCTGCATTCTCCTTATACCATTCTTCCTCAAGAGATTTGGCATCAAGGTAGTGATGATGATGGCTATGGGCGCATGGGTGCTCCGTTTCGGTTTCTTCGGCATAGGCAGTCCTGACTTCCCAGGTGTGCTCTTCTTTGTCCTTTCTTGCCTTGTCTATGGAGTGGCATTCGATTTCTTCAATGTTTCCGGAGGCTTGTTTGTAGATAAGGAATGCGATCCAAGCATCAAGGCTTCTGCTCAGGGACTCTTCATGATGATGACCAATGGATTGGGAGCTACTATCGGTACACTCTCGGCTGGCGAGATAATCAATCATTACTGTACTTGGAATGAGGATGGATTCCTCGTCGGTGACTGGACTACTTGCTGGTATATATTCGCTGGTTTCGCCCTTGTAGTGCTCGTATTGTTCTCATTACTGTTCAAACCAGAAAAAGCATAGAACTATAATATTGAATAAATAACATACACGAATGAAGATGAGGAAGTTAAGTGTTTGATGCTAATGTTTCGCTTTATGATGGCGAAACTGATGTTTGCGCTGAAAGCTTGCCTTCCTTTTCTTTCGTTTGCAGAATAATAATAGGAGATTATAAGATGAGGATTGAAACTTTAATCTCATAAACCATCTCCTGCAATTAGGTATTACTTGTCTTTATTTGCACGCGTGAAAATCTTACTTTCAGATGATTGACTAATGCGGTAAAGCGTTTTCTTATAAATAATGGTAAAGATGCAAGGAATAAAACTGAAATTTAAGTCTGTGGAGCAGATGGTCAATAACCACGCTATTGGGTTGGTAGTGCTCACAGATGAACTGGAGACACGCCAGCTAAATATCGTCTGCGATGAGGTGAGTATGTTTCAGTTGAACCTCCGTAGCCGATATAAGAAGCAGATTGAAGAAGCTGAAAGCGCTGAAGGAAATGGAAAACTTTTCTCCACAAAATATCTACTGCCTGAAGTCCTGTGCTCCATTATTGGGTATATGACGGATGTTAGAATGCGCGTAATAATAAAAAATGTGGTAAATGGGCAATACAGAGCCGTAATAGAAGATACTATTACAGGAACTACTTTTCCCGTTCGTGCTACTGATGGCGTTCTCCTCACGCTCGCAAGCAATTACATTCCGCTCTATGCTGACGAGACATTGTGGCGCTATCAAAGTGTGCCTTATTCGCCAAATAAGCAAGGAATTCCCATTCCGGTCAATGCTCTTACCACTTCTATGATAGAAGAGGCTTTGCAGAATGCCATTGATAGGGAAGAATATGAAGTGGCTCAGAAACTGAAAGATGAACTCGAAAGAAGGAAAGAACTGGACAATAACACTACAAACAATGATAATACAAACCGTACAGACCTCTAAACAACAATGAAAGAAGTAAGATATTTCTATGTGCCAAAAGCATCAGAATTGAAGGAACTGCCTCAAGAAGAAGCTGCTCATGCCATTCGAGTGTTACGTCTGAAAGAAGGAGATGAAATATTTCTGCAGGATGGAGAAGGCTTCTTCTATCGTGCAGAGGTGGTGCAAGCACAGGGTAAGCATTGCTTTTATGAAATCACAGAGACCTTACCGCAAGAGAAAACATGGAGAGGACACCTCCATCTGGCTATGGCTCCAACTAAGATGATGGATAGGGTGGAGTGGATGGTAGAGAAAGCTACGGAAATCGGATGTGATGAATTCTCTTTCCTGTTATGCAAATTCTCTGAAAGGAAACAGATAAGGGTGGATAGAGTGGAGAAAATCGTTGTTGCAGCTACAAAGCAAAGCAGGAAAGCATGGAAGCCTCAGGTCAATGAACTGGAGTCTTTTGAGCATTTTATATCCACAGAGCGCAAAGGCAGAAAATTCATTTGTCATTGTTATGATGAGGTCGCACGCGTAGATTTCTTTGATGAGATTCAGAAGGCAGATGAAGAGGAGAATATTACCGTGCTCGTAGGACCCGAAGGAGATTTCTCTATCGACGAAGTTAGAATGGCTTTAGATGCCGGTTATCAGTCTGTTACTCTCGGAAATGCACGCCTTCGCACCGAAACAGCGGCCCTTTCTGCCGTCATGATGATGCAGCTGGCAAGACGTTTATAGGTGTGTCTGGAGATAAAGGCTTATTGCTTAAAAAACCTTTAATTTACATCTGAAAAGATAAATTGCCGTTAATACACTTTCGCTATTTTTTAAAAAAGGACAAAAAAACACTCAGTTGCTTTGAAATAACACTTTAACGCATTAAATTTGTATCCGAAAAAGCGAGGACGTAAGCAAAAGGCTCCTTTTAAGTTAAATAATGATAGTGTAATTATAATAATATACGACATGAACAAAAAATCTTTTAGTAGAGTTGCTTTGTCTGCACTCTGTGTGGCTTCTTTGACATTCTCTGCTGGCGCTTTCATCACAGCACGCGCAGCACAGACTTCGGTCCCAGGTCCTATTGCAGGACAGCCTGTCGATCTTACTTACGCATCTGAAAAGGCTTTGCCATGCGTAGTACATATCAAGTTCTTGCAAAATTCCAAAGTTCAGGAGGTAACTGTAGATCAGGATCCATTCGGCGATTTCTTTGACCCATTCGGAATGTTCGGTCAAAGAGGACAAGGACAAGGTAGAAAACGTAAAGTTCAGACTCCAAAGAAGGAGGGTACTGGTTCTGGAGTGATTATTTCTTCTGACGGTTATATTGTAACTAACAACCATGTCGTAGAAGGCGCTGACGAATTGACAGTTACTCTCGATGATAATCGTGAGTTTTCTGCTCGTATCATCGGTACAGATCCAGCTACAGACCTTGCTCTCATAAAGGTAAACGGCAAGAATCTCCCAGCTATTACCATCGCTTCAAGTGATGATATCAAAGTTGGAGAGTGGTGTCTTGCTATCGGACATCCATTCAATCTTCGTGCAACAGTGACTGCTGGTATCGTTTCTGCAAAAGCACGTACTTTAGGTCAGAATGGTGTGGAATCTTTCATCCAGACTGATGCTGCCATCAACCGTGGTAATTCTGGTGGAGCACTGGTGAATGTAAAGGGCGAACTTATCGGCATCAATGCTATGCTCTTCAGTGAAACTGGTTCGTACGTAGGTTATGGTTTTGCTATTCCTACTACAATTATGAATAAGGTGGTCGATGATATTAAGAAGTATGGTAGCGTTCAGCGTGCTATAATCGGCATACAAGGACAGGATGTTCGCACATATCTCGACAACCAGAAGGCAGAGCAGAAGGAAGTAGATCTCGGAACCAATGATGGCGTTTACATTGCAAAGATTACTGAAGACGGTTCTGCACAGGAAGCTGGACTTCAGGAAGGTGACGTTATTACATCCATTGATGGACATAAGGTGACAAAATTTGGTGATCTCACTGAGATTGTTGCTACAAAGCGTCCTGGTGACAAGGTGAAGATTGACTACATCCGCAAGAAGGCAAAGAAGAGCGTCGTCGTTACATTGAAGAATGAGCAAGGCAATACCAAGGTGGTAAAGGATGCTGACATTGACATTCTCGGCGCAGTACTTCGTGATATCAATGACAAGGAAAAGCAAGACCTTGATATTAAGTACGGTCTTAAAGTCACAAAGGTAATGAGCGGTAAGTTCAAGGAGCGTGGCATTCCTGTAGGATTTGTAATCCAGACCGTCAATGAGACCCCAATGAAGACTGTTTCAGACCTCAGTGACGCTGTGAAAGCAGCCAATAAGAGCAAAGATCCTGTTCTTATCATCAAGGGACTTTATCCTTCTGGCAAGAAGGAATACTTTACAGTTCCTCTCAGTGAATAAAATGACAACAAGATAATTAATAGTCGGTCAGTATTTGAAATAGTATTGACCGACTATTTTTGTTCTCTATTTCTTTAGATAATAAATCACTTATTGCAACTATTATTTACGCTGCAAAATTAAAGCGAAACT
>URJQ01000130.1 GCA_900548195.1 uncultured Prevotella sp. | reverse complement strand
GTACGTCCTGATAGTGAGCCTGGTTGTATACTTCTTCTGGGTCATCATCGCTGCAGGCGGTGAATGCGTGCATTAAAAGGAATAGAAAGAAAACTATTCCATAAAGTCCTTTAACTTTCATGACGTATGGGGATGAAATAATTTATAGTTTGATGCAAAAATATAAAAAAGCATAGTAAACTATCCGTTCATCAATGTTAAAAAACGCAAAATTAGCTTTTTTTTAACATATATTCCACTGAGTGATAGACACCCGGCCTATTCAGAACATTCATATTTCACAGACTGGTATTCTGGTTATTCCAATGGCTTATTGCTGTTGTCGGTTGTTGGTTACAGATTGTTGGTTGCGGGTTATAGGTTGTAAGTATTTTTGTCTGCAACATTACGACCGACAACCGGCAACCAACAACCATCACTTAATCTCTGCTCTTAGCCTTTCCCAGTGGCACTGTGATGCCGAGGGAAATGTCAGCATTGCTGTTGAGAGGAATGCCCTGCTTACTGAGTTTGCCGAGGATATGGTCGCCGGCAAGGAAAAGATTGATGCCAGCAGGATGGCAGTTGAACACCCATCCCACGCTTGTACCGAGAGTACCTACACCGCCACTGACTCCTAATTCAAACCATTTGGCAGGGTGATAATTGACAGAGAGGCGCTCTTCATTCCATGAGTATTCACCCTGGATGCGGGTGGTGCTGAGCAATCCGAAGGAAAGCTTGTTGTAGGTAGGGAGAGTGTATTCCACGCCTACATTGAGAGTAGCGCCGAGAGTGGTAGTGGTGCTTTCAGTTCCTTTTTCCTCAATAGCCAAGAGGTCTGAGAGACGGTCGCCAATATCATCGGTCTGGTCATCCAGTTTGGTACCATTACCATCATCCACTTTGACATCCTGGAAGCCATCAAACTTGAATTCAGCGCCCTTGTTTTGTGCTACAGCGACATCTTTCCATTTGATGAAACCGACATCGAGAATGGCAGCACTCGCCTTGAGACCGTCAACCAGACCGAGCTTGCCAAGGTCCAGTTCGGCACCGAGGTCGAATCCGAGTCCGAATCCACCGAGTCCGAATCCGTCAACGTCAGCATTGTCAAAGTCAACAGACTCGTATGTGTTGGCTCCAGGATTGTTTTCCTTGTACGCATCACTGTATTCTTTCACCTTGGGATCGCCCCATGTGAATCCCTTGATTCCCACTTCAGCTCTGACGTGGGCAGTGGCGGTCCATTGGTTTTCGTCTTGAAGATTGAGGGTGAGGTCATCCATCTTGGCTTTTGCATAGGCCAGACCGAAGAGCACCTTTGCTTTACCGCCAATGCGGAGGTAAGGAGTGACATTGGTGCTATAGCCATAGGACAATTCTGCGTAGCTTTGGACAGAAACACCGAGGTCGCTGATGCTATAGTCTTTGTTCTGCAGGTTCTTGGTAAGGTCAAGTAGTCCGTAAGGAATATTGACACCACCGTTGTTGCGCAGTCCTAATCCGATGGTGTTGTAGCCCTTCAGAGCGTGAAAACCTATACTGAAAAGGTCGTAACGGAAATCAGAAATCAATTTATTGTCGGAACTGAAATGGCTCATAGCCTCATCGACAGAGATGCTCGGATGGAGATATGTGACGAGTCCTTTGCCATTCGGATTGGTATATAACACATCCTTCAGATTGAGATTTCCTCTCAATGCGATGTTGGTATTGCCCGAGAGCGGAGTGGAGAAATATCCGCTGCGGTCATATTCCTTTGCAGGATTCATCTGATGACCGAAAGCGTAGCCGTCCATAAAGTAAGCACCATAAGGATTTTGTGCCATAGCATTGCCCCAGCAGGCGAAGACCATTGCGGCAAGTGTATATTTGATGTTTTTGTTCATCTTGCTTGGTAATTATAATTAGTTAGCATCAAAGGTGACAACACCCTTGAGAGTTACTTTTACGTCCTTGATGAGAATCTTTGATTCGCCATTGAGGGCTTGACCTTCAGAAGGTTTGTTGAGGACAGCTCTATAACGCATACCGTCCAATTTCTGACATTTGTTACCGTTGACATCCTTTCCAGAGAGCAGTTCGCGAAGCTCATGTCCACTCTTTGCCTTAATACTGATGGTAATAGGCTCATTCTTGGCATTTGCAGAGCAAGCGATAGAGATGTCTTCCACTATGTCTATTTTCTTGCCTTCGAGGTCGATAAGGTCAACATAGAGGGTCATTGCCGCAGGAATATTTGAGGTGATAGTGGCAGTAGCCGTGACAGCTTCAGCATTCATTTTGCCAAGGTCGTCGTCGATGTCCCAGTTATTGTCGGTGTCCGTATAAGTAAGATAGAAATCTGGACCGAACACTAACGGTGCATATACGTCGTAACTTGCCTCAATAGGATATTCTCTGGTGATGTCAAGGTCGGTAGCCTTCATGGTGACCTTGGAGATATTGACATTCACCTTCTTAGGAATGCGCTTGATGAGATTAGGCAGTCCCTCCACTTTCTTCCATTCCGCATTGCTGTGCTCTGCTGGAAGATATCTGTTTTCTTCCTTTTCAGCAAGATAATAATAGCTTGATCTGTTGCCGGCAATATTCATCTCGCCTGTAGAGCGTGGAGTGTTGTTGTCGGTCTCACTGGTAAATGTAAGATTCGTTTTTACATCTACTGGAAGACTATTTGTGAAATTGAGAAATACCATAGGATTCTCCAGATCGAGCACTACGTCCTCGTCATCGAGGAAGTCTGGAATATCATCAAGCATGAGTGGTTCCACAGCACCGACTTCATGCTGGAATGCGCCAGATACATGAGTGATATGGAGATTATTGTCGAATGACGTCTTACTCGTGAAACTCAGTTTTTCCGGGACAATACCAGCGATATCTGTAAGTTTAACTTCGTGAATATCAGGATGTTTTGTCAGATAATCAGTCACGATGGCAGAAATCTTTTCCTTGTCCATCTCGCTTGTCTCGATACGGAAAGTGCCGTGTGTCTTGAACAAACCACACAGCGAAGCCTCATGTTTGTTGGCATCAAAGACGAAATCGTCACCTGTAGTTGCACCATCAATGGCCAATGTCAGAACGAGAGGTTCGTTGATGGAACGTGCTCCATCTACAGCCTTTGTGATATTGATAAGCCCCGGTTTGCTGGATTCTGCAGCAACGCCATTGAGATGACATGAGCTAACATGCAAATCCTCAGGAAGAGACAGTGACAGACCGTCAAGGTGCATCTTGCTGATGTGGGATGGAAAACCGCTGATATTTAGGGTTATAATGATGTTTGTCCTGTCGATTTTCACATTTTCGATAGAAACGACATCCTCTGAAATATTCTTTGCCTTGGCAGTATTGATGGTCTGCTTGGCTTGGTTTTCCTCTATTACATATTTATTTATAGGTCTCGTCCTTGATAGTGAAAGCATTGGAAAAAGCCAATGATTTGCTTGCTTTCGCCTTCGCGGAGGAATGGAGTACTTCCTTCAGATATACATCAGAGGTGAAATCATCAACCTTTGGAGCTGCAATTCTAATCTCATTGATCTTCACAGGCTTGATGTCTGCCGTGCCACTCTGTTTTACCACATAGATGGAGTCATTAGGATTAAGAGGACTCGGAACAAGAGCTACGATGCCATCCTCCTCCAGATTCATCACATTCCTCAAGAAAATGTCACCGACACTGCTGGTTGGCAATGTCAAATCGGTCTTGACGCCTAAAGTCATATCCACGTCGTCGAGATCGTATCCGTCATCCACGCAGGATGTTATTCCAAGTGTCAGACACATGGAAAAAAATACTAATAATTTGTTTAATTTCATTGTAAGTAATTGAATGATTTTTACTCTGTTTTATTATATTTATCCACAAAGGTATGAAATATATCTAAAAAAGCAAAAAAAATCCAATTAAATTTTAATTGTTGTTCACATTTCCTGAAAAAACAAGAGCCATCTGTTCTTTTTTACAATAAAAAAAGGCATACCAACAATTTGGTACGCCTTTTTCGATGTATAATTATTATTGAGAATTTGATTACATATTCATGCCGCCATCAATCTGGATAACCTGACCAGATACGTAGCTTGACATATCAGAAGCGAGGAAGAGACATACATTTGCGATGTCCTCCACCTGACCACCACGACGAAGAGGAATCTTCTTCATCCAGTCCTTACGGATGTCTTCTGGCAACTGTGCAGTCATGGCTGTCTCGATGAAGCCTGGAGCTACGGCATTAGCACGTACACCCTTAGGACCAAGTTCCTGAGCGATAGACTTTGCAAGACCAATCATACCTGCCTTAGAAGCAGAGTAGTTGCACTGACCTGCGTTGCCATGAACGCCCACTACGCTTGACATATTGATGATAGAACCACCACGCTGACGAAGCATGATAGGAGCACAAGCATGGATGAAATTGAATGCTGACTTGAGGTTTACATTCAGTACGGCATCCCACTGAGCCTCACTCATACGGAGCATGAGTCCGTCCTTGGTGATACCAGCATTGTTGACGAGAACGTCGATAGAACCGAAGTCTTCCTTTATCTTAGCTACTACTGCCTCTGTCTCTGCAAAGTCAGCAGCGTTTCCTGCGTATGCATTACACTTTACACCGAGAGCCTCGATTTCCTTGCGTGTAGCCTCAAGGCCTTCAGCCATTTCATCATTGAGTACGAGGTCCGTGAACGCGATGTTTGCACCTTCCTGGGCAAACTTCATGGCTACGGCTTTACCGATGCCACGTGCAGCACCTGTAATGAGTGCTGTCTTACCTGTTAATAATCCCATTGTGATTTTAAGTCTTTTATTATCAATAGTTTATGTGATATTTATTTTTCTTGCCGTTTTCTTGCAGAAAAACAGGACGGAAATCTCCTCTTTTTCTGCGTTGATTACGGGGTTACATGAATTTTCCTAAAGCTCCATAGACAAACTTTCTAACCAGCGGCTTGCTGGTCTCATCAGTCAGTCCTTGTCCGAGACGACCATATATATAAGGTACTTCAAGACCCTTGATGCAATAATGAGTGATTTCTGCCACGAGATCCACGTTCTCAATGTCGAACTCCCCATATAGATTTCCGCTCTCGTAGACCTTTCGGAAAATAGCAATCTCGTCGGCATCAAACTTCTTGCGCACTTTTTCCACCATCCAAATATTGCGAAAGAATTCAGCGCGGAGATTTCCATTCCTGACCACTGTCTCACGAATAGTGCTGAGATGGGTGTAGATAAGTTCGATAATCTTGTCCTGAGGACGTATCTTCCGTGCCGCCACTTCATCAAGTTTCTCTGACAGGCGCTCCAGTTCCGACTCGATGACAGCGGAATATATATCCTCTTTCTTACTGAAATAGGTATAAAGAGTGCGTCTGCCCTTGCCTGATGCAACGGCGATGTCATTCATTGTGGTGCCCTCAAGTCCGTTTTTGGCAAACAGTTGGCGAGCAACATCTACGAAAGTGCGTTCTGTTTTACTTATCGACATAGTTTATTGGCGGTTTATAAGTCGCTTCATATTTTGATTTCGGCACAGTGCCTCATCTGTGTGCAAAGGTAGAAAAAATATACAAAATAACCAAGAAACTGTAGAAATAATTGACAAAAAACAAGAATATCACACCAAAAAGATAAAAAAGTAGTAGAAAAATTTGGATAATCCAAAAAATAGTAGTACCTTTGCACTCGCAATTCAGAAATAGGCGACACGTCAATATTTATTTGATGTAAGTCTTCTTCTAAATAAGCAACAGCATTAGGGCAGCAATCCAATGCTGATAACATATTAACATCGCGGAGTGGAGCAGTTGGTAGCTCGCCAGGCTCATAACCTGGAGGTCGTTCGTTCGAGTCGAGCCTCCGCAACTAATAACGACATAGCAAGTTCTTAAGCAACGAGTTATGTCGTTTTTTCGTTTTATTGTGCGACAAATCTGCGACAAGATAGGGCGAAAAGTCAAGTTTATGACGTAAAAAACAAGACTTTTATTAACTTTACATTCGTAAAAGGGAGAACACTGGTGATCAGTAACATTACAATTTTACATCCTTAAAACGGTACCAATTTCAGAGGTGACTTTAACAGTTGTTCTGTTCACATATTATAATGGTATGAACAAAAAGGCACACAGGAGCAATATCTTTGCAGTCGAAACGTTATCTATATAAATGTAATATACGAATATGGCACTGAACCAAACCAATAAACTCATGTGGATTGTGGAGACCATCTATCGGGCACATAAGATTCATTCGAGAAACTGAACCGCCGCAGGATGGATAATGTAGATTTGAGCGGTGGTGAGGAGATGTTGAAGCGCACTTTCTGGAATTGGAAGTGGAATATCTTCGACACCTTCGGATTGTCGATAGACTGCGAAAAGACCGCTCCATATAGGTATTACATCGCCAATGTGGAGGATATGAAGAGTGGAAGTATTGAAAATTGGCTGCTCAGTACGCTATCGGTAAGTAATTTTCTCCTTGAAAGCAAATCAATCAAGAACAGGATTCTCCTTGAAGACGTGCCCAGTGGCAGGGAATATTTGGAGCAAATCATCGATGCGATGAAGAAGAACCGCTTCATTCATATCAACTATTTCAACTGCTGGAAAGGTGACACACACGACCATTATGTGATGCCGTTATGCGTAAAGCTATTCCGTCAACGCTGGTATTTGTTGGGGCGTAATTGGCCTGCAGGTTATGATCTCGTCTTTTGTCTCGACCGTATTCAAAACTTCCGTCTTTCGAGCCACACGTTTGAATATCCAGAAGAGTTCAATCCACAGGAATACTTCAATGGTTGTATAGGTGTTAGGGTGTCCAGTTCGTAGTACCAATTTCAGCTCACATTCTTGAGCGTTTTGGTCCGTTCCGTAACCCAGTTC
>URJQ01000129.1 GCA_900548195.1 uncultured Prevotella sp. | reverse complement strand
ACTCTTTCTTTTAGTGAAAAGGGAAAAGAGAAAAGTGAAGAGTGAAAAATCGCGCTGACGCAATATGGACGAGATGGCGGAGATGCTTCATACATATTATATATATATGGGGGCTTACAAACATTATATAAATAAGGAGAGATAAAAGTTGAGTTTTGAGTATTGGAGGAGATAGCTATGCTTTTACCTTGCAATAGCTATGCTTTTACTTACCTATATCTATGCTTTTACCTTGCAATAGCTATGCTTTTACTAATAGCCCCACTCTTATCTCCCTTGGCGGGCTTTTTGGGGAAATTGGTTGGGAATTGACTTGTATTGTGGTATTATTAACATATATTCACAACTTTTCGACTATTATTCTTGTAAAATATTTTTTTATGAAAGAAGTTCCACCCTTCCACCTCACTGGTGTTATATATTTCAGATTCAATGCGTTAGACGTGGTGGCATTTGCTTGACTATCAGGACGATAAGTATGCTGAGGTGGAAGGGTGGAATTACAAATGACAAAAAATATTTTTCTGGAAAAGATGCGGAAAATATATTAACGACTGTTAAAAAGAAGCCATTTCGCAAGGGGGATAAGAGAAAGGGTACAAAAAAAGCAGCAACCTTGAGGGCTGCTGCTATTTTTCTTTGATTTTTATTGATGTCGTTAGTTCATTGGATTACTCCTGAGTCTCATTCTCCTTGATCTTATGACCGAGGGTGAGATATGCTGTAGGAGCAGCAATGAAGATAGAAGACAGGGTACCGAAGAATACACCGAGGATCATTGCGAATGAGAAGCTGCGGATAGAATCACCACCGAGGATGAAGATACAGAGCAACACAATCAGAGTAGAAACAGATGTATTGATGGTACGCGCCAGAGTCTGGTTTACAGAATCATTGAATGTGATCTGATAATCCTGCTTCTTGTGGAGACCGAGGTTCTCACGGATACGGTCGAATACTACCACCTTATCGTTGATAGAGTAACCGATCACTGTAAGAATAGCACCGATGAAGGTCTGGTCAATCTCAAGACTCCAAGGCACGAGGTCGTAGAGAGCAGAGTAGAAGCCGACAACGACTACTGTATCAACTGCGAGTGCCACGATAGAACCTACAGAGAATGCTACGTTGCGGAAACGCACAAGGATATAGATGAAGATTGCAGCGAGGGCAACCAATACTGAGATAATAGCTCCGTATGTGATATCCTTAGCAACAGAAGGACCTACCTTAGTAGAAGAAATGATGGAACCACCTTCGCGTACGTCAGGGTTCTTGAATGCGTCAACGCTTTCCTGCTTTACGAGTCCAGCCTTCTTGAGGCAGTTGTAGAGCTTTGTCTCGCACTCGTCATCGATTGTAGCGCTGTTTGACTCAATCTTATAGTTTGTAGAAACGCGGATGGTCTTGCCGTCAGTACCGATAGCAATGGCGTTGGTGTTGGAACCAGCGAACTCTTCAGCGAGGAGAGGGCGAACCTGCTCAGGCTCTACTACATCCTCGAATGTCACTACATAGTTTCGTCCACCAGTGAAGTCGATAGACTGTGAGAGTCCACGGATAGCGAAGCAAGCGATGAATACTACGATAGCGATGCCATAGACTGTGTAGCTCTTCTTGTAAGAAGACATGAACTTATACTTGGTGTTCTGGAGAATAGAACGTCCGAATGTAAGGTTGAGCCACTTGTCCTTTGCCATACGGTTCTCGTAAACGAGACGTGTAAGGAATACGGCAGTGAAGAAAGAGCAAACGATACCGATAATCCATGTGGTAGCGAAGCCCTTGATAGGACCGGTACCGATGGTAAGGAGGATGATACCTGTGATGAGGGAGGTGAGGTTAGAGTCGAAGATAGCAGAGAAAGCGTTGCTATAACCAGCAGCGAGAGCCTGCTTCATTCCGAGTCCACGACGAAGTTCCTCCTTGATACGTTCATATATGAGCACGTTAGCATCCACGGCAGTACCGAGCGTCAATACGATACCGGCTATACCAGGCATTGTCAATGCGGACTGGAATGATGCGAGGATACCGAGGGTGAAGAAGAAGTTGACCACGAGGGCAGCATCAGCCATGAGTCCAGGGATAGCACCGTACATATAGATCATGTAGAGGCAGAGGAGCACGAAAGCGATACCGAATGACCACATACCCTGCTGGATAGACTGAGCACCGAGAGTAGGACCTACGACCTCTTCCTGTACGATACGAGCAGGAGCAGGCATACGACCAGACTTCAATGTGTTAGCGAGGTCCTTTGTATCTTCGATGGTGAAGTTACCGGTAATCTGTGAGTTACCGCCAGCGATTTCGCCGTGAACCATAGGAGCGGAGTAAACAGTATTGTCGAGAACGATAGCGATAGCCTTGCCAGCGTTAGCCTTTGTGAGGGCTGCCCAGAGGCGAGCACCTTCTGTATTCATTGACATGCTTACGCAAGGACGTCCTGTGGTATGATCAAACTCATCCTTAGCGTCCACGATAACGTCACCTTCGAGTGGAGCGCGTCCGTTAGAAGAAGTCACCTTGATAGCGTAAAGCTCGTAGATGTTCTTGTTTTCCTCAGACATTGACTTAGCACCCCAGAGGAGCTTAACGTCAGAAGGGAGAATCTTCTTAGCCTCGTCGCTATAGATGATAGCGTTGACAGCAGCGGTATCACGAACGTGAGCGTAACCTACGAGACTGTAAGCAGAACCACCAATAGGCTGGAATACAGAGAAGAGTGGATGCTGCTTCTTAGCGAGCTCGCTCTTAGCGTCGTTAGCCTTAGCTACGTCAGCCTTAGCGTCATTCTTCTTGATTTCAAACTTAGGCTGTGCTTCAGTCTTCTCAGCTGCAGCAACTTCAGCCTTAGTGGTGTCAGCAGCTTCAGCCTTTACAGTGTCAACCTTCTCAGAACCTGCGTTAGCAGCGAGCTGGTCGAGCTGTGAGAGGTAAGGCACGATTTCCTGAGAGTTGTATGTCTCCCAGAATTCGAGGTTAGCAGAACCCTGGAGGAGCTTACGTACACGCTCTGGCTCACGGATACCAGGCATTTCCACCATGATACGTCCGTCCTGACCTTCGAGTTTCTGGATGTTAGGCTGTACTACACCGAACTTGTCGATACGGTTGCGAACGACATTGAAAGAGTTGTCAATAGCAGACTGTACCTCATCGCGGAGAACAGCGATAACCTGCTTGTCAGTGCTCTGAGTGCTTACCTTGCCCTTGAGCTGCTGAGTAGCGAAGATTTCAGCGAGACGATGTCCCGGTGCATTCTTCTGATAAGCCTTTACGAAGAGCGAGATGAAATCACTCTGACTTGTCTCCTCTTCCTTCTTAGCTTCTTCCATAGACTTCTTGAATGCAGCGTCAGACTTATGGTCTGCGAGCACTTCGATAACGTCAGGAACGCTGATTTCGAGGATTACATTCATACCGCCTTTAAGGTCAAGACCGAGTCCGATCTGAGTTTCCAAGCAGTTCTTGTAAGAATAGATGCCGAGATACTTTACAGAATCCTTGTAGTCCTGCTGGGCAATAGGATCCTCAATCTTGGCAGCCTGGCTGTCATAGTAGCTTGTTGCTACAGAGAAAGACAGGTAGAAGATGCTTGCAAGCGTCAAAAGGATGGCGGTTACAATTACAATTCCTTTGTTTTGCATTTTTGATTAGTGTTTTTATTTATTTTTGTTTTTTGTTTTTTCTTATTTTTATCGGGCGGTAACGCGCCCGACACAGTGGCGACTGGTGGAGATACCGACTCGGTAATGTTAGCGGCATTGTGGCGACCGCTGGAGTATCGGGGGCGGTGTCTTGGTCTTATTAGACGCAAGTGAGAGTATCGTTGTTAGTATGTAAGCCTCGGTTTTAGGTCTTATCCATCAGGGTACAATACGCCCTACATATGCGCATACAACGTGCAAAGGTATATATTTTTCCTCAATTTCGGAAATTTCACAGGGTAAAATACACTTTTTTCCATATAAAAAGGTGTAAAAGGCATGATTTAGGATATAAAAAAGACCTTAAAAAGGCAGAAAAGAGGTATTTAGGTGTTTGTTTTTGAGGAGATGCAGCGTAAAGAGGTGATCGCTGTCACCTCTCATTTCTTCCATTTTATCCATCCCACGATAGGGAAATGATCTGACCTGCTGCACGACTTGTCAACATGGCAATCGAACGGTGTCATGTCATTGGAGCACATCATGTTGTCTATGCGCACATACATACCATTCCTATGATAGGTGAAGCCAGGTCCTTTAGCAGTGGATATGTAGCAGTCAGTCAGGTCTTTTGCTATGGTGCGGTGCGCATAAGAGAGGGGGATATCATTGAAGTCACCGCACAATATGATGCTCCTTCCCTTATGAAGGCTGACGAAAGTGGCTACGGCATCTGCCTGAGCAGCGCGTATCTTTGCAGCGTTGACGAGCTTTCTTGCCACGAATTTGGACTCCCCTTTTATTCCGCCATTCTTGGCTCCACCTTTCACCACGTCGCCAAAGTGCTCCTTTTCCTCGGTGGAGAAATGGTTTGACTCAAGATGATTATTGACGACGATGAGTTCCTTGCCGTTTACATTGAGAAAAAAGGCTACGGAGAGGTTGCCTTTCGACTCATATTTTATCTTCTCATGCCTTACGATGGGGTACTTACTGAGTAGCAATATGCTGTTACCGCACCATTCAGAACTGCTACGGTATGGCATTACTGGCTTGACGATGGAGTCAAATTCCTGCTCCATCCATGATGATATGCCTGATTCCTGTAGGCATACTATGTCGCAATCTGCGTCTGCTATGTAATTGAGGACGTCACGTCTTGCCTGTGCTCGCTCCTCGTCAGTGGCTTCATATTCGGAATATCCGAACTGCCACGTATTGAATGTCATCACTTTAAGGCATCCTATCGGAGCCTCCTGACCAATGTTTAAGGGGCAGAATATCATCACCGGACTGTAACACAAGATGAATCCTGCGAATGGAAGGAGGATATAACGCTTGCTGACAATCATCCAAACGGCGATGAAGACGACATTGAGGAAGCCGAAGAAAGGGAAGGCATAGCCGGCAATGGCGAGGAATCCCCACGTCCTCGGGTCGAGGATGTCGGCAAACCCCGTCAGCATCATACCGATGATTACCAGTACGTTGAGCGTTGCGAGCGTCTTTTTTGCTATTTTCTTCATTTACTTTTTGCTTGCCTCAAAGAGTTTTTTCTTCTCCTCAGCCGTCAGACTTGCGTAGCCAGAGCGTCTTATCTTTTCGAGTATAGCGTCTATTTCAGCCTCTTCCTGCTTGCGTCTTGCATTGTAATCCCAGTCACTCTGGTGTGTGGAAGTGGTGCGGAAATTGCCATTATTGCAGGTGTTGGCGTTGTGATTTCCCTCACGGTCGAGGTGCATCCATTTGCGGATGCGTCCGAGGATGGTGGCAGAATCGTCACGATGCGCCGTGCCTTGATATGAGTTCCATCCGTCGAAGGTGCTCTGTCGCCTTGCTGTAGAGCGCCAATGGCGTATGAGGAAGAAGCCGAAGAGCATGCCGCCGAGGTGTGCCACGTGGGCTACTCCATCGCCTGGGCTTTCGAAAGCCATGACGAGCTCTATGACGATATATCCCATGACAAACCATTTCGCCTTGATAGGGAATGGGATTGGAATGATAAACATCTTCTCTTCCGGGTATGTCATACCGAAGGCAAGGAGAATACCGTATATACTTCCTGATGCTCCCACTGTGGTCCATGCGTTGAGCACTTCTGGGGCTGTAGGGTCTATGGTCTGGATTCGGATAATCTGTCCGATGGTGGCGCCTTGCGAAGAGAGATCGAGGAATAGGCTTCCAAACTGTGCAAGCTCTTGCATTAGTCCGGCACCAATGCCGCAGACGAGGTAATAAATGATGAAGCGCTTAGGTCCCCATGTTCTCTCCATGACGCATCCGAACATCCATAGTGCGAACATATTGAAGAAGAGATGAGTCCATCCACCGTGCATGAACATATATGTGACCAGCTGATAGACGTGGAATTGGCTTGCTTGCCAGTAATGCAGTCCCATCAAAGAGGTCAATGACGGCATCACGAGCGAGAGGAAGAATATTACCACATTTGCTAAAAGCAGGTTTTTGGTGACGAATGGCATTTGCATATTGTCGTAAGTGTTGAATATTTAGTGGTTTACTTAAAATCCTGAGGGTTATCCTTACTTTAGGACTTTCCTATAGTCTTTTCTCAGGAAAGAAATCAATCAGAGTACAAAATTACGAAAAATATCTCTTACTGCATAGATAAAGCGTGAAAAAAGGTGAGGTATTAAATATTTTTCAGTTTTTTGGATAAAAAAAAAGGGAGGTGGATTCACATCTACCTCCTGAATACAATTACTAAAACCAATCTAAACTACTAACCTATTATTTTCAAAATCCTTTACCTATTGGCTCTTACAGGTTGTTGTGCAACAATGAAACGATTCCGCATATCGTTGATACAGCAACCAAACAGAGCATTAATCCTGTTGCAAAATCTATTACCATAGTTAATCCTGTTATTAATACAATTTTTTTACCTTTTGACTAATCCCTGTCAGTAGTTTCAGCGTTTCCGCTTCCACTTTCTGACTCTGAGATTTTTGTTATCCTTTTTAAATCTGATGCAAAGGTACAAATTGTGTGCGTACACAGCAAATATTTAATTCGGTTTTTTATGATTATTGCCTTTATTTTGACATGCGTCAATAATGTAGTAGAACATGGCTTCTAAATGAAGAATGTAGAATGAAGAATGAAGAATGGGAGTTAGCTTTTCTTTTTTTAGTGAAAAGTGAAAAGTGAAAAGTGAAAAATCGCGCTGACGCGGTGGCGGTAACTAACTAACGTCAGCCGGTAACGCGGCTGACACAGGGGCGTGTAAATATAGAGTAACAACATCAA
>URJQ01000128.1 GCA_900548195.1 uncultured Prevotella sp. | reverse complement strand
CATCAAGTGCTCCCACAAACTGTTGAATTTGCGGCTTGCCAATGGTATTTGTTGTTATGTTGTTTTGTTGTCTGGTTGTTTTGTTGTTGGTTTTCGGTTGTTGGTTTTCGGTAAGTTACTACTACACTACCAACAACCAAAAACCGACAACCAACAACCCAAATAAAAGAGCCTTTCTCTCTTCCCTACGGAAAGTGAAAAAGGCTCATTATATTTTCTTACTCATACCTAACAGCATGCCTTATCACTTCCCGCCTCTTGTCGAAGGAGAATGCTAATAATAAGGGCTGATAGAGAGTTGAATTGTGTCATATTATTTGTGATTTCTTAAAAACAATGCAAAATTACTATTTTTTTTTGAGAAAAACAAATAAATCGTAATCTTTTTCAATAAAATATTGACTTTTTTTCTAAAACGACACAACTGCAAGATATGCGACAATGGAGATTTATAGTTATCCTAATATATAAATAAGGTGTAAGTGACAGCTATCAGACGTCTATCACTTCACCATCATAGGCAAAGAAGAAACCTTCTGGCAGACGCGTATTGGCAATACGATGCGTTCCTATATCGTGAGTGAGATGAGTGAAGTAGGTTTGCTTTGCCCCTACCCTCCTGCTGAAAGCTATTGCATCATCGACAAGCTGATGACTATGATGCGGTTTCTCAAAGCGGAGAGCATTGACCACAAGAGTTTCCACGCCTTCGAGGTAAGAGATTTCTGCATCATCAATGCTCTTCATGTCTGTAATATAGGCAAAAGTTCCTACACGATAGCCAAGAATGGGGAGTTGACCATGCATCACCCTGATTGGGATAATATCTATTTCATCTGTCGAAGGCTTCACCTCCACGATGGTAGGCTGACGATTTATCACTCCCTCAAGATTTGAACCACATGCGGGAAACTGTGCTATGATGCTCTTCTCACGGCACACGTGGATAGCCTTATGAGGCTCCACAGTATGCAGACGCAAATGAGGGACACCTGGATAGAGATGCTCCTTAAAGCAATAAGGCATAGTATGATGCAGTCCTTCCACCACATCATTCTGCGCATAGATATCCACATCGCCAAAGAGGCAGAATGGGCGAAGGTCGTCTATTCCTGCCACATGATCATAATGTATGTGCGTCAGGAGCACAGCATCCAGTTTTCCGAAGTGTGACAATATCTGCTGACGGAAGTCTGGACCACAATCTATGAGCACACGAAGTCCTCCGCGCGTCTCAAGAAGCGCGGAAGCACGTAGTCTTTTGTCGAGAGGGTCACTACTTCTGCACACCTCACACTGGCATCCTATGGCAGGAACACCAATGGAAGTGCCTGTTCCCAAAAACGTCAACCGCATATATTTACCTCTGGTTTTATCTCAATTCCAAACTTGCTCTTCACGTCTTCCTGTATCAAATGGCAGAGATTGACCACCTCTTCGCCAGTTGCTCCACCACGATTGACGAGAACGAGAGCCTGCTTTGCATGTACCCCGGCACGTCCTACCGTTCTGCCTTTCCATCCACACTGGTCTATCATCCATCCTGCTGGTATTTTCTCATGGTCAGCATCTATGGGATAATGTGGCATATTAGGATATTGCTTAGCAAGAATGCGGTACTTTTCCATAGGAACTATAGGATTCATAAAGAATGATCCTGCATTTCCTTCTACCTCATAATCAGGCAGTTTATCTCTACGAATAGCGATAATGACATCACGGAGCATCTGGGCTGTAGGATTCTCTATGCCACGTTCTGCGAGGACTGAACGGATATTACCGTAATCGAGATGCGGCACAAATACGCGAGAGAGGCGATATGTGACGTCCAGAATGACGAAACGATTCTTCCACTCGTGCTTGAAGCGGCTCTGGCGATAAGCATACTCACACTCGGCATTGGTTATCTCCACCACTTTTCCATCGTTGAGGTCAAGCGCATGGAGCGAGGTGATGAAGTCCTTTGCCTCCACACCGTAGGCACCTATATTCTGAACAGCAGAAGCGCCCACTTCTCCTGGGATGAGACTGAGATTTTCCATGCCATAATATCCATGGCTGACACACCAAGCTATCACATCATCGACGGTCTCACCAGAACCACATTTGACGAAGACCCCATCGCCTTCTTCATGCACTTCCTTTCCCATTATGCGCGAGCGAAGCACTATTCCGTCGTAATCACCTACAGGAAGGAGATTACTGCCACGGCCTATAATAAGCAACTTGCCATCCTCACGAGCCTTGGCAACATCAGGATAGCAAGAGAGAAGAGCCTCATTGCTCTCAAACTCTATCAGTCGAGAGCAATGAGCTGGTATGTTAAACGTATTAGGAATAAGCATATTGACGATTATTATTGTATAGCGGCAGCACCTAATACAGCGGCACCGGCGCCATCAAGACTTGAAACGAGGAACTGAGGCTTGTCGCGGAACACCGGCATCACCTTGGCACGATAAGTTTCTTCGATAGGTTTCATGATGAGATCTCCAGCCTTTGTCATTCCTCCAAAGAAGATAAATGCCTCTGGAGAAGAGAATGCCGCAAAGTTTGCACAGGCTTCACCGAGCATTTCGCCAGTAAACTGGAATATCTCATTTGCCATTGCATCACCCTTTCCAGCCGCGATGCAGACGTCGAGAGAGGTGATTTTGTCCATCGGAATCTCGCGAAGGAGAGAAGGACGATCAGTTGCCGTAAGCCATTCACGAGCAGTGCGAGCCACGCCAGTGGCAGAGCAGTAAGCCTCAAGACATCCACGACGTCCGCATCCACACTGTCTTCCGTCACGACGCATGATGACATGACCCAGTTCGCCAGCCATTCCATCGCAACCATAGACCATCTGTCCATTGATTACAATACCTGAACCAACGCCTGTACCGAGAGTAAGCACAATGAAATTCTTCATTCCGCGAGCCACACCGTAAGTCATTTCTCCAAGAGCAGCCGCATTTGCGTCATTGGTGATATGGACTGACATACCGCCAAGACGCTCAGAAAACATCTTTGCCAACGGCACGCTGGTCTCATGAGCCCAAGGAAGGTTTGGAGCCATCTCTATGCAACCATTGAGGTAATTGCCGTTAGGAGCACCAATTCCCATTCTCTCTATCTTGTCAAGACCGCCCACTTTTTCGATAATAGGCGTAAGCGTATCAAAGGCAGCATTAAAATAATCCTTTGCTTCTGTGTAGCCACCAGTCTTCATCGAAGCGGTTTCGATGATATTACCTTCATTATCTACGATTCCGAAAACGGAGTTTGTACCTCCCAGGTCAAGACCTATAGCGTATGGTTTGTTCATTTTGGTTTTTTGGTTGTGATTATGTTTTTATGATGCACTAAAGGGCATCAAACTTAGTTAAAATATGAAATATTGGACAAAATTAGCAAAAATCCTTTAGTCTGCAAAGATTTAATTGGATTTTTTTGACTTATTCGGTTTCTTTTTTGTAATTTTGCAGCCGTTATGCAATTTCCACTACCAATTAACATATTGGATTTGATACTAAAAGGTATGCTTATCGGCATTGTGGCTTCAGCGCCAATGGGTCCGGTAGGCGTTCTTTGTGTACAGCGTACTATAAATAAAGGACGCTGGTTTGGCTTCGTCACAGGTGTCGGAGCAGCATGTAGTGACATCTTCTACGCAATGATTACTGGCTTCGGCATGAGCTTCGTGATGGATCTCATCACCAATCATCAGAACCGTTTCTATCTGCAAATACTCGGAAGCTTCTTGCTTTTCGGATTCGGATACTACTGTTTCCGCAGCAATCCTACCAAGAAGATTCATGTAAGCGGAAACAAAGGCTCATTGTTTCACAATGGTCTCACGGCTTTCATCGTCACTCTGTCAAATCCTCTTATTCTTTTTCTCTTCATGGCGTGCTACGCCCAGTTTGCATTTGTCATTCCAGACCATCCGTTAGAGATGTCTCTCGGCTATCTTAGTATCTTTGCCGGAGCATTGCTGTGGTGGTGGGGACTTACTTGGCTTATAGACAAAATAAGAGAGAAATTCAATGACACAGGCATTGTTATCATCAATCGCGTCATAGGAAGCGTGGTAATGATATTCTCTTTCGTGATGTTTATCGGCACTGCGTTCAATCTTTCGCTTGTCATAAGCTTCTAAAGCTGGCTGATGAAGACCATCATCTTGAAATGAAAAACAAAGGAAAAGTATGTTCATATCCCAACAATTAAGAAAAGAGAACATTGCGGAATACGTGCTCTATATGTGGCAGGTGGAAGATATCATCCGCGCTTATGGATGCAATCTCTCTCTGCTCCGAAAGGAATATATCTCCCGTTTCGACTATACTGAGGAGCAACGCGAGGAAATGACCGACTGGTACGGCAACCTTATCCGCATGATCAATCAGGAAGGATGTCGCGAAAAGGGACATCTGCAGGTCAATAAAATCGTAGTGCAGCAGATGACAGAGCTGCATGCCCAACTTCTTGACTCGCCAAAGTTTCCTTTCTACAGTGCAGAATACTATAAAGTGCTGCCTTTCATCGTGGAACTGAGAAGTAAAGGCGACAAGGAGACTGGAGAAATAGAAACTTGCCTCAATGCTCTATACGGCACCATGTTACTGCGATTGCAACACAAAGATATCACACCAAACACCGCTAATGCGGTAAAAGAGATAACGACCTTCCTCGGAATGCTCAGTGATTACTACAAGAAAGATAAGGAAGAAGGTATAAACTTTGATGAAGAATAATAATGAATAAGGAAATAGAAAGAAGACGTACGTTTGCCATCATCTCCCACCCTGACGCCGGTAAGACCACTCTGACCGAGAAATTTCTCCTCTTTGGCGGACAAATTCAGGTGGCTGGAGCCGTGAAGAGCAACAAAATCCGAAAGACTGCCACATCTGACTGGATGGACATCGAGAAGCAGCGTGGTATCTCCGTATCTACATCCGTTATGGAATTTGATTACCTCCCTGATGCAGAAAACCAGCCAGAGGACGCACAACCATACAAGGTAAATATCCTTGACACTCCTGGTCACCAAGACTTTGCAGAAGATACTTACCGCACTCTCACCGCTGTGGACTCTGCTATAATCGTAGTGGATAGTGCAAAAGGTGTGGAAACACAGACCCGCAAGCTCATGGAAGTATGCCGTATGCGCAAGACTCCTGTAATTATCTTCATCAATAAGATGGACCGAGAAGGACGTGACCCATTCGATCTCCTTGACGAACTGGAGGATGAACTGCAGATTAAGGTGCGTCCACTCTCATGGCCTATCAATCAGGGCGTAAAGTTTAAAGGCGTCTATAACATCTATGAGCAGCAGCTTAACCTCTTCACTCCTGACAAACAGCGCGTGACAGAGAAGGCTTCTGTCAACATCAACAGCGAAGACCTCGACCAAATGGTAGGAGAAATGGATGCAGAAAAGCTCCGTGAAGACCTCGAACTCGTGGAAGGCGTCTATCCAGAATTTGACGTAGAGACCTATCGTGCAGGAGAAGTGGCTCCTGTATTCTTCGGTTCTGCGCTCAATAACTTTGGCGTACAGGAATTGCTCAACTGCTTTGTAGAGATTGCTCCTTCACCAAAACCTACCAAAGCAGAGGAACGCACAGTGACTCCTGACGAGGATAAGTTTACCGGTTTCATATTCAAGATTACGGCAAACATCGACCCTAACCACCGTTCCTGTATCGCATTCTGCAAGGTATGCTCTGGCAAATTCGTAAGAAACCAGCCTTATCTCCATGTGGGACTCAACAAGACTGTGCGTTTCTCCTCACCTACACAGTTTATGGCACAGCGCAAGAGCACCATCGACGAGGCTTGGGCAGGCGACATTGTAGGTCTTCCTGACAATGGAATATTCAAGATTGGCGACACTCTGACAGAGGGCGAGAAGCTTCATTTCCGCGGTCTTCCTTCTTTCTCGCCAGAGATGTTCAAGTATATCGAGAATGATGACCCTATGAAGTCAAAGCAATTCCAGAAAGGTCTTGAGCAATTGATGAATGAAGGCGTGGCACAGCTGTTCGTAAACCAGTTTAATGGAAGAAAGATTGTCGGCACTGTAGGTCAACTTCAGTTTGAGGTTATCCAGTATCGTCTTGAGAATGAGTACAATGCCAAGTGCCGTTGGGAACCTGTTCATCTCCATAAAGCATGCTGGATAGAGAGCGATGATGAGAAGGAACTCGACAATTTCAAGAAGCGTAAGTATCAGTATATGGCAAAGGACAAAGACGGACGCGATGTCTTCCTTGCCGATTCTGGTTACGTTCTCAATATGGCGCAGCAAGACTTTGAGCATATCAAGTTCCACTTCACCAGCGAATTCTAATTTATAACGAAAAAGAAAAGCAATATGCCCTGTAATGACAAAAGCATTGATAATTAACGCTTTTGACATTACAGGGCGCATTGTTGTTTGCGATACTTTTTGACACCAAGGGCGATGGGACTAAGGGGCTATTTATTGCTTGCGAAAGTTGAGTAAAAATATTTTTTCTTGTTTTTATTTATTGATATTTTATTCATCCTCAAATGCGAGTGACCAGTAAGATTTGGCTTCCAGCCAAAACGTACTGGCACGCTTCTGGGAAAGGGGGTTTGGTCCCTATTATATTGTATTCTTTCAACCAAATCTTACTGGCTCGCTTTATGGTAATCACCAATAGCAGATAATGGGCATTCGTAATAAGCAAATACAACCACACCACTTTTTCGTAAAGTTAACCCACCAGTTTATTATTCTTTGGTTGCGGATTGTTTGTTTTTATCTCTTGAGGACAGTTCTTTTGTGTCCTTCAGGGCAACAAATGCAACTTTTTCACATAAATTTACATATTTCCGACAGTTTTTCACTAAAAAATAAAATGTTGAAATGTAATTCCACCCTTCCACCTCGGGGTGGTTATCGCTTTGATTATCAGGAGATTATTAGTGGTGGAATTAGTGGTGGAATTAGGGTGGAATTACGTGAAGTTCCACCCTAATTCC
>URJQ01000127.1 GCA_900548195.1 uncultured Prevotella sp. | reverse complement strand
GATTCATAAAATTAAGAATGAAGAATAAAGAATGAAGAACGAAGAATAAAAAAATGGTTTCCTTACTTGTGGAAACTATTCACACAAAAACTCGCTTCGCATTCTTCATACCGACCGTCCTGCAAGGCAATAGTCATCTGTCTGCATTGATGCTTTTGCCTTGCAGGACGTTTGCGTTTTGTTATCATACCACTCTTAGAAGCGCTTTTGACTATGAAACATAAGAATGCGTTCCATAAATACAAACGCTTTTGACTATGAAACATAAGAACTTACACCCCTTTCAATACGAGAAAGAAAAACCTTGGTAATGTTATTTTTTCTTATTTATTGACTTGAAAATTGCCTTTATCGCCTTTTTTTTACTACCTTTGCATTGTAGTATGCCGACGAAAGGCAAAAGAAAACCTACTAAAGGACTAAACTATGAATAAAATCACAACTATTATCCTCCATATCATCACCTTTTTCATGCTTACATCATGCGTGGCAGAGCAAAAGAAATATGTTATCGGAGTGTCGCAAAGCTCTGTTGATGCTTGGCGACTGAAGCTTCAGAAGGAACTGGTGCAAGCTTCTTACTTCAATGATGACGTAGATGTGGTGCTTTGCAATGCAGATTTTGACGTAGAGAAACAATGCGCTCAGATTGATTCTCTCGTGGATATTGGCGTGGATTTGCTCATTGTGTCTCCACAAGAGAATGGTAAGATTGCCGAGCATGTATCTAATGCCCAAAAGCATGACATCCCAGTAATCATCTTTGACAAGACTATCGACATCAAGGAATACACTGCCTTCATGGGTGCAGACAACTATAAGATAGGCAGACTGATGGGCGAATATGCCGTTTCGCGCCTCGGAAGGCGTGGAAACGTAGTGGAGATATCTGGCGAACGCACTTCTCCTCCTGCAATGGAGAGGCACCGCGGATTTGCTGATGCCCTGAAAAGTCATCCCGATATTCACGTTGTGGGACATGAAGAGGGCGACTGGAAAGAAGCTTCCGGCGAGAAAGCCATGGAGAGAATCATAAGGAAACTGGAGAAAGAGGACCCGAACTTCATGATTGACCTCGTGTTCGGAGGCAATGACAGGATGGCGCTCGGAGCAAGAAAAGCCATAGATTGCTATGCTAAGACGCACACGAACTCTGCCATAAGCCACAACAAGGCGGGAATATTGTATTTCGGCATAGATGCTGTGCCTGGAATTGGCGGAGGAATGGAAATGGTGGAGAATGGCAAACTGACCGCTTCTGCCATCTACCCTACGCAAGGCGGCAAACTGATAGACCTCGCTCTGAAGATTCTAAAGGGCGAACCATACCAGAAATACAATGATATGGAGACCAGCATCGTGACAAGAGACAATGCGAAAGTGCTGCTCTTACAATATAAAGAGGTGGAACATCAGGACCAGAACATCAAGATGATGTACGCGAAAGTAGATAACATCATCGCTAAACTCAATGCTCAAAAGACCCTGCTTGTCACCTTCATCTGCATTTTCTTCGTGATAGGACTGCTCCTTGTCATCGTCGTGAGGGCTTACAGAACGAAGAATCATCTCTATAAAGAACTGCAGAAGAAGACCGAAGAACTCTATTGCGAGAAAGGAATAGTGGAAAGGCAGAGGGACGAACTGGAAGAACAGCGCGACCAACTGCTCGATGCCACTTCGAAAGAAGAGGAAGAAGAGCCGACAGACGTAAGTGCTGACACTGACATGGCGACAGATAATGAAATTCCTAAGAGCGACTTTATGAATCGCTTCATCAAAGTGCTGGACACCAGATTCTCCGATCCTACCCTATCCGTGGAGGAAATCGGACAGGAATTAGGTATGTCGCGAGTGCAACTTTACCGCAAGACCAAGACCTTGACTGGCAAAACTCCGGTGGAAATAATCCGCATCGAACGACTCAGAAGGGCTCGACTTCTGCTAGAAGACGAGTCACTTTCCATCGCGGAAGTGGCGTATCGAATTGGTTTTTCTGCGCCTTCCTACTTCACAAAGTGCTATAGAGAATACTATGGAGTAGCCCCTTCGGACGTAAAAAATGATACAAATGCTTAGAAAAATGTTACATTGAATGATTTTTTATAGGATTTGAAACATTTTTTATACTCCAATACGCAAATCTTAAGTACTTTTGCATGACAATCTTTGGGAAAAGATTAAATTTAGATTAACAGTAGTCAGATTTTTTTTTGACCTGCCATTGAGCAGGCATTGTTAGTAGTTAGTTAGTTAGTAGTAGGTTTTTTCATTTCTTTCAAAAAAGTAATGCCGATGGGCATAGCACATTATTTAAGAGCTAAAGAGATTGTATTCAAGGTATATCATTGATTGGACAGGCTCCATGAACACCTTTCTGGAGCAGAGATTTTCATAATGGAAAAAAGCATCTGTTCAGTCAATGATTACCTTTTGGATAATGTTTACACGTGGATTTGAATGTGAAAAACTATGAAAGCCATCACGTATTCCACCCGAAAATTGAGATTCGTTATACATTCATAAATAAAGCACTTTATGGAAGGGGGATATTTTTAGCACGTGATTGCTCCATAAAGTTTCATTTTTCTTATTAAGGATTGAAAAGGATAAGTGTGTCAACAAGGAAGTTCTTTCTTTGCTGACAGGGTATCTTGTGTGCCTTTAAAATGAAGAATGAAGAATGAAGAATGAAGAATAGGAGTATGTTTCACTTCTTGAGTAATTATCTCAAGCGAACAATACTAACTCCCATTCTTCATTCTTCATTCTACATTCTTCATTTTAAGTATTCGTCATTCTAAGTATTCTTCATTCCCTAACAACCACGACTCCCATCTGCTTCATGCCGTCCATCATCAGTCGGAGTGGCTTAGGGAAGCGGACGTGACGCACGTATTTGGTTTCTTCCACAGCTTCGAGGGCATCAAGGATGTCTTTTCTGAATACGCCTTCATTGCGATATGGGTTCACGGTGAAGTAGCCCACACCGAGAGAAGTGAGGTTTTGGAAGAAGTGGGTGCCTTGTGATGGGTCGATGCGATAATGGTCGAGACCCACCTCCACGATGAGTTTCGCGGCATTGATATGCGGCCATTTCACCGGCACTCCGAGCCAATAGTCGGACGAACCCCATCTGCCAGGACCTGCAAGGATATAGTTCTCGCCACGATCGAGGAATTTTCGGTTTATCCTTTCTATCTCATCAGCGATGGCTGGATTGTTGGATGCCGTGAAATTCTCGTCTGTCTTGACGTAAACCACGTCCACGAGGTCTTCGTTGACACCGTGTCCGAGCGACATCTTCGAACTGATAAGCACCGTCTCATTGCTATCCTTAGGCAATGAATCTTCGAAATACGGCGTCAGGTTGACGTTCAATTCCAACTTGGAATCGACTATCGGACGTATCTGGAGCAGATAAAACTCGACGCTGCGGTCGGCATTGATATTGCAAGCAAACTCTATCTCCACCGGTCTGCGCATCGCATCTGCACCATATTTCATCGCCATCTGCATCATTTCCGGTATCGGAGCGACGCCATTCTTCAGCACTCCGGCGTAGGAAATCACCTTTCTGCCGCCTTCATAGAGTCCATCGCGGATGATTTGGTCGTAAGGGTCGTAGGTAGAGACGATGTGCATCATTGTGCCATCATTCATATCTGCCTCCTTCACGCGTACATTCTTTATATTAAAGCCGTCATCCACTTTGAAATTCTCATCGGCATCGTCCATGTCAATGGCGTAAAACATGGTTTGGGTTTCCTTCAAAGCCATGTCCATCTCACTCATTTGCAGCACCTGCCTTGGGTGATAAGGGCACACTCTCAGCGTTCTTCCGCCATCGACGATATATTTTCCGAGTCCGAGAGCTAAGGAAGCAATGCCTTCTTCCGACTTTTCATCACCGAGAGGATAGTAATTGATGGAGCGGAGCACGCCGCTGAGATTAGGGTAATAGAGTTTTCTATCGCCCGTCTGGTGCGTTTTTCCCACTACTTCCTGCAGCACTACAGCCATCTTTTCCTGGTCTATAAGGTTGGAGGTGGCGGTCATATAAGCCTTTGAATCCTTGTAATATACTGACGCATAGACGCTCTTTATGGCTTTGGCAAGCAGTCGCAGCATCTTGTCCTTATCGTCGAGATAAGGTATCATGTATGTGGAATAAACTCCTGCAAATGGCTGATAGTGACTATCTTCCAAGAGAGAAGAAGAGCGGATAGCGATAGGACACTCTGTCGCATTGATAAATATCTCGCAGTCGCTGCGCAATGACTCCGGCAACTGTGCTTTAAGGAAAGCCTGGAGAATTTCATCGTCGGGCGCATCGCTCAATGCAATGGGGTAAAGGTCATTGTTTTCCATGAACTGATCGAAGATATCAGTACACAGCACGAGGGTCATCGGGATGCATACATCCACGTTGTCATACTGATGCAATTCCTCATGTGCCTTGATGATATTATCGAGGAAAGCGAGACCACGGCCCTTTCCTCCGAGCGAACCCTCACCGATGCGGGCGAAATGGCTATAGGCATCGAATTTCAGACGGTCGAAGACTGCCACCGTACCGATATTCTTCATGTGACGATACTGCACGATGGCGTCGAAGATAATCTGGCGATGGGCATCGACGTCCTGCAGTTTGTGCCACGTGATATGCTTCAGGAATGCTGAGACAGGGAATATAGCTCGCGCTGAAAGCCATCGTGACACGTGGTTTCGCGAGATATGATAGAGCATGGAGTCGCGCGGAATGGTGAAGATATGGTCCTGCAGTTCCTTCAGCGAGCGCACTCTCAGTATCACCTCGTGCGTCTTTGGGTCGCGGAAGAGGAAGTCGCCGAAGCCCATGTGTTCTTCCAGTTCTTTACGCAAATCTACGCTTATCTTCTTTGAATTCTTGTCGATGAAGCGGAAATGCTCAGCCTCAGCTTTGGCTTTGTTCTCCGTCTCGGCGCTCTCCATGACGAGAGGGATGTACTCATCCTGCTGACGTATGTAGCGAAGCAGTCGGAATCCGGCGTCCTCCACTTTCTCACTGTCGCCAGAGAGCTGCGTGTAGGTAGAGATAGGAAAGCGGCAGTCGGATATCACGCCAAGCATATTCTCCTTGTATTTGTCAAAGAAAGCCACAGCCTCATCATAGTTTCGTGCCAGTATCACCTTTGGTCTGCCACGCATTCGCAGTGCCGCAGCGTGCGGATTAAGTGCCTCTGTGGCAAAGCGTTGGCTCTGTGCGAGGATAAAGGAATAGAGATTAGGCAGGAAAGAGGAATAGAATCGGATGCTGTCCTCCACGAGCATGATGACCTGCACGCCGGCTTCGGCGATGTCATGGTCGAGATTCATCTTGTCCTCGATAAGCTTGATGATGGAGAGAATGAGGTTAGTGTTTCCGAGCCAGCAGAATACGTAGTCGAAGATGGAGAGGTCCTCATGCTGCATACGTCGGGTGATACCGTGGCTGAACGGTGTCAGCACCACGCATGGCAGGTCAGGGAAGTCCGCCTTGACAGTTCTTGCCACGTCGAAGGCGTCATTGTCGGCATTACCCGGCATACAGATGACGAGGTTGACGTCCATCGAAGTGACGACAGCGCGTGCCTCTTCCGTCGTGCTGACCTGCGTGAAAGCAGGTGGATAGCGCAAACCGAGCTCAGTATATTCATTGAATATCTTGCCTTCTATTCGTCCGTCGTCCTCCAGCATGAAGGCATCATAGGGATTTGCTATGATGAGGACTCGGAATATACGCTTAGTCATCAGATTCTTGAAGGTGACGTCGCGTAGAGGTGTGTTGCTGTGCTTCATAATTATTCTTGTTGTTTGGTTGTTTTGTTGTTGTTTGTATCCAACAAGACAACAATACAAATGCTCTGCTTGCAAAGTTAATAAAAATAATTAAGAATGCTTTGAAATTTCCTAAAAAGACTTATGAAATTTGGATTATCCGAACTTTTCGCCTAATTTTGCAATAGTACGCTTGATTAGAATGAAAATCAATAAAACAGAACTTCCTCAATAAAAAAGCCCCTCAGTCTTGGGGAATTAAAAATATCAATAAAGAAAAATATGTCCTATTAAAAGGCTACGTAGCGTTGTGTTACGTACCCTTTTTTATTTCAATATCAGTTTTAGAACCCAAATCGGTCATAAAAAAAACTCTTGTAATTCTCTAATGACCGATTTGGGTTAAATACTGTTTTGTGAGGTTGTCGGCAGTTGCCGGCAATCTTGCTGTTATATGCCAGCAAAGTTGCTTGCAGTTGGCAGCAATCTTGCAGGCATTTGCCAACTATTAAATAAACCTAATTCTTTAGGTCAATAGATACAGCTTCTGTGATTATTTCATATATTTGCAGAAGATAATAAAACTAAGCAACTATGGACTTAAAGTATGATGTTTATACTATTACCAATGCTGAGGGTAGTGGTGAGGAACGTAAATACGTTCGATTGAAGCAGTATGAGGCGATGTCGGCTCACGAACTGGAAGCCACCATCCAGCAAAGATGTTCACTCACCAAGGGTGATGTGGCTGCAGTGTTGTCTGAACTTCATGACATTGTCGTGTCTGAATTTTCTATGGGACGTAGGGTTTATATTCCCGAACTGGGGTATTTCTCGCTTGCTGTAAATCTGGAAATGCCTGCGGATAAGCCTAATAAGAAGATTACGGGAAAGGAAGTACGTTTGCGGGGAATCAATTTCCGTCCGGAGGCTGGGCTGTTGAGGGAAATAGATAGAAATATCCATTTCGTCCGTTCCCAGTATTCCAGTCGTTCAACTATCTTTACAGAAGAGAAGCTTTGGGCAAGATTGCAGGAATATTTCCAGAAGAACCGTTATCTCACCATCAAACTCATGAGGATACTGTTTGGACTGTCTCGCCATATGGCACAAAAGTGGATAAATCACTTCATAGCCAAAGGCTTGTTGGTAAAGGATGGTACTCCCCGTTCACCGATTTATTTCCTGAATGATAAACAGTAACAAAATTTTTGTTTACCTTTGTAGCGCAAATAACAATTTAATATACTAATAGCTTAATAGTAATTACAATGAACAAGAAAGTTATATACGCAGCTTTGATGTTTGTGCTGACTATGTCATCCGGCAATGTTTCTGCACAGCAGTTGCCTTATCAGAATCCAGCCCTCTCGGCTCATGAGAGAGCGGTAGATTTATGTGGTCGTCTCACTTTGGAAGAGAAAGCTTCTCTGATGCTGGATGATTCGCCGGCTATCCCACGATTGGG
>URJQ01000126.1 GCA_900548195.1 uncultured Prevotella sp. | reverse complement strand
TATTTTCAGCACTCCGCAGTCTAACTCATTACCATTTATATAATGTGAAGATGTTTTTACGTTAAATAACGCCTGCGTGATTCTTCATTTGCTTACCCTCTTCTCCTAAATTCCGCCACAGTGATGGCGGTGGCAATTGCTACGTTGAGGCTCTCAGCAGTAGGTTTGTCGGCAGGGTAGGATGGGATGAGAAGCTTATGATTGACGAGAGGGCGGATGGCAGTGGAGATGCCGTTGCCTTCATTGCCCATGATGATGATACCGTTGGCTGTCAAAGATTTTGAGTAGATATTGTCTCCGTCGAGCAGGGTGCCATAGATAGGTGTAGAGGATGGGAGGGAAGAAAGGAACGGCATGAGGTCTGTGTAGATGACTTTCACTCTCGCTATGCTACCCATAGTGGCTTGCACCACCTTCGGAGCAAAGGCATCCGCTGTCTCGCGACTGCAGATGATAGTGGCTATGCCAAACCAGTCGGCTATGCGTATTATAGTGCCGAGGTTTCCTGGGTCCTGCACACCGTCGAGGACGAGACATAGATTGCTGGCAAACCATTCCGGAGCGGGTAATGAGTTAGACTGCGGAGTGCTGAAAATACCCATCACTTGCTGGGGATGCTGTAGAAAACTGGCTTTGCGCAACTCTTCTTCGCTGACAAGGATGTGCTCTGCATCATTAGAGTGGCTTTTTGGCATGGTGTCAAACCATTCCTCGGTGCCGATGAGGCACTGCGGATGGAAGCCCGCGAGGAGCAGCTCGCTGACTATCTTGGTGCCTTCTGCTACGAAGACGCCTTCTCTCTGCCTTGGTTTTTTTTGCTCAAGGCTATGTATGTATTTCAGTTTGTTCTTGCTTATCATAGTGCAAAGTTACGATTATTTTCCATATATATGGTGCTTTAGTGGTTGTTTTTTTTCAGTTGTCGTTTTTTTTTCATACCTTTGCAGATGGTTTGGATAATTCATAATTCATTATTTCATAATTCATAATTGCTTCTCTCACTTATGCCCAACCGCTTTGCATACATATATACTGCTTTGTTTGCCACTATCGTCGCTTTGACGCTGGCGGGATGCAATGGTACTAAGTATGTGGACGATGGCGACTATCTCCTCACGGGCACTGGTATCACTTGCGACAATCCTCATATCAATATCTCTTCGCTTGCGCCTTATATGCGTCAGCGCCCTAACTCGCGTTGGCTGTCTGTCATAAAGGCTCCGCTCGGTCTCTATTCTGCATCGGGAAGGGACACGACGAAATGGATAAACAGGACGCTGAGAAACTGGGGCGAGATGCCTGTGGTCTATGATAGCCTGCTCACAGCTGGTTCTGCTGAAGATATCACCGTGGCGATGCACAATAAGGGATTTCTCGATGCGGAGGTGAAGCCTGTGCTACAGACGAAGGGAAAGAGAGCGAGAGTGGATTACCACGTTTCTGCTCATGATCCGTACATCGTGAAGAGCGTGGACTATGACATCGAGGATGTAAGGATGGACAGCATCCTGCGTGCCAACGGACAATTGCTAAAGATTGGACCTGGCATGATGTTTTCGGTGAATGAACTGAATGACGAGAGAAGGAGAATAACTGACTTCCTGACGGACAACGGTTATTTCCAATTCAATAAGGAGTTTGTGCATTTTGATATTGACTCATCACGCGTGGACCATACCGTGGCTATGACGATGCACATCGGAAAATATCGTCGAAACAATTATCAGAAATTGTCTGACCATCCGCTCTATACTGTCAAGAGCGTGACCTTCGAAGGTAATGATGCTCCCGACTTCAAACTTAGACGTAAGGTGCTGGAGCAGAATTGTTTTATCACCGCTGGCAAACCGTATAGTGCTTCCGACCTTCAGAAGACCTACAACCGATTCTCGCGCTTGCATGCCATCAGATACACCAGTATCCACTATGATGAGAGTCAGGAGGCGAAGACGCTCGACTGCCACATACAGGTGTCGCCTCAGAAGACGCACTCGGTGCAGTTTCAGCCGGAAGGCACCAATACTGCAGGAGACTTTGGAGCTGCTGCTTCGCTGGTCTATCAGAACAGAAATCTCTTTCACGGCAGTGAACTGCTGAATATCTCTGCTCGTGGCGCTTTTGAGACCATCAGAGGTCTGGAGGGCTATCAGAGTCACAGTTATCAGGAGTATGGTGTGGAGGCAAGTTTGAATTTCCCACGTTATCTCCTGCCGGGATTGTCAAAGTCATTCCATAGAAAGAGCAGTGCCACGAGTGAGCTGATGGTCAGTTACAACTGGCAGAATCGTCCTGAGTTTCATCGCAGAGTGTTCTCTGCGGCGTGGAGATATAAATGGAGCAATCCGCAGAGTCATTCGCAATATAAGGTCGATGTGATAGACGTCAACTTTATCTCTATGCCTTGGATTTCAGAGACTTTCAAGCGCGATTACCTCGACTCTGTGTCAAACCGTAACGCTATCCTCAGATACAACTATGAGAACCTGCTCATCATGAAGATTGGAGTGGGATATACCTGGAACCACCGAGGCAACATGCTGCGCCTCAATCTGGAGACTGCTGGCAATGTCCTCAGTGCTCTATCGCATTCATGTGGGTTTAAGAAAAATTCCGATGGACAGTATAAGGCTTTCGGAATAGCTTTCGCACAGTATGTAAAGGGCGATATAGACTTCTCAAAGTCGCTGCAGTTTGACGAACGTAACACGCTCGCCATGCACGCCCGCTTCGGACTTGCCTATCCTTATGGCAACTCCACCATCCTGCCTTTCGAGAAGAGATACTTTGCTGGCGGCAGTAACTCGGTCAGAGGATGGAGCGTTCGCGAACTGGGTCCGGGAAGCTACACTGGAAAGGATGGCAGAATAGATTTTATCAATCAGACTGGCGACATCAAGATAGACCTCAGCGTGGAGATGCGTTCCGCTCTCTTCTGGAAATTCCAGGGCGCTCTCTTCGTAGATGCCGGCAATATCTGGACTATACGCAACTATAAAGACCAGCCCGGGGGACAGTTTAAGCCTGCTACCTTCTGGCAGCAGATGGCTGTGGCTTACGGACTGGGCATAAGACTGAATTTCGATTATTTCCTGATACGCCTTGATATGGGTATGAAAGCTATCAACCCAGTATATAATTCAGGGCGAGAACATTATCCTATTATCCATCCGAACTTCTCACGCGATCATGCTTTCCATTTCGCTGTGGGACTGCCTTTCTGATGGAAGGAATGGCCTTTCTCTTATTTCCCCCAGGGGGAAGATAGGTTTTATGTATTGACAACTTGAGTACATAGTTGACAATTCATCACTAAATAAAACTCCGCTAAGGAGGAGTGGGGAGGCTTCTATTCCACATTTTAATAAATGACAAACAAACGACAATGAGAAAAAAGACAACCGAAGACGTGGAGAACGTGGAGGCTGGCGCCGAGGCAAAGGCTGAGAAGAAGCCACAGAAAAGAAAGACTCAGGCAAGAAAAGCCACTACGACACGCAAGAAGGATGCCACAGAAAAGGCAGAGGAGACAAAGACTCCTGATGCCGACACAACGGAAAAGGCTGGTAAACAGCCAGAAAGAAAGAATACACGCCGAAGCAGAAGACCTTCTCCAAAAGCAAAGAAGGAGACTGAGGCGATTGTGGCAACATTACAGCAGGAGAATACTTCTAATCCTGTAGAGGAAACACAGACTCCAGTAGTGGAGGAGAGTCCTGCTCCTGCAGCAGAGTACGTTCAGACTCTTGTAGCGGAGGAATCTCCTGACTTTATGGAGATTGTTCAGACTCCTGTGGTAGAGGAGACTCCGACCTCTGTGGAGGAAACTCCAGATTATGTAGAGAAGACTCCCGCTCCAGTAGCAGTGGAAATGACTGATTCCGTAGAGGAAACCGTCAAGCCAGAAGCTGTGGCTGAGGAACAGAAAACTGATAAAGCAGAGACGGCGCAGACACCAAAGCAGGAAAAGCGCAAGAATGAGCAAAAACAGGAACAGAAGCAGGAGCAGAAGCAGAAGCAAGAACAGAAACAGCAGAAGCCGGAGCCAAAGCAGCAGAATGTCAAGCCTATTCCTCCTTTCGTACCTGTTAGGGTAGAGACGCTCGTGGACCTCGTAAATGCGCCTTACCGTCAGCTTTGCCTTAATGATCAGCAGATACAGCAACTCACAGTGGAGGATGCTCAGCAGAGATTCAGATGGTTTGAGGGAACATTGGCTTGGGTGCTCGATTACGACATCGTCATTTCTGACACCAATATTTGGCTCGAACTCCTTGTAGGACACACCTCAAGCCATAGTGACCCGAAAGTCAATGCTCGTCTGCTCTTTGAACGACAGTTGGAGTTTATCTCAAAACTTGTGCGTTATCGTGGAGGAAAATTCATGATGATGAGCGAGACATACGAGGAGATAGATCGCTTTGCCACACAGCAGGCACCAACAAACTATAAGGATGCCGACTTCACCGATGAGGCGCTCTGCCGTAATGTAGCGGCAAGACTTGCTAAGCGCCTTATCCTATCACAGCAGAGAGAAAACAGACTGAGAATCGAAGGTATAGGAGCGGAGAGCCATCATGCAGCTTTTGCTGACCCTGCCATCATCCGCAAGACCGTGGAACTCTTTGCCACTGGCAAGCGTGTGCTCCTGATTACAAATGATGCGTCTGTGGCAATCAGAAGTATGGGAATGTGTGACGACCTTCAGCGCCATAATAACATCGATGACGACACTTGGGAAGAGGTCTATACTCCGCTCCGTCCGATGGTGATGACGATGGACGATCTCAAGGTGCTCGATAATTTCACGCGCCAGTATCACTTTCTCCAGATGGCAGCTGGAAAGCAGTGGATGGAGGATGTGCCTCGCAGGATGGAGAAGCATAATGTCGAGCCGCTGATGCTCTGGATGGAAGGCTTCCGCCCTGGCGATAAGCACTCTGAGCAACAGCGTCAGAATAACGCCCAGAAGCAGAATGGTGCTCAGAAGCAAAGCAACGCCCAGTCTGCCCAGCAGAAACAAGCAAATGCCCAGCAGTCTCAGCAAAAGCAAGGCAATGGTCAGTCTGCCCAGCAGAAGCAAAACAATACTCAGCAGAAGCAGAAGGCACAGAAACAGCAGAATAATGCTCAGCCAGCCCAGCCTGTACAGCAGCATAGACAGGAAACTGAAAGTTTGCCTCTACAGGATGCACAGGCAAAGCAGGATGCACAGGCAAAGCATGAGCCACAACCTGTAAAACAGGAACCTCAGTCTAAGCAGCAAAAGCAAGAAATGAAGATTGCGGAACCTATGGAGACGCATGAACAGAATGCTAATCCTCTCGTGGAGCAGCCTGCTCTTCCGGCTGAGATAATAGATGTGGAGAAACCTTCTATGTCGCCAAGCGAACTCATTGCCGACTGCAACAACTCCGTAGCTGAGCCAGCTAATGAGCCTAAGAAGCGACAGGTGCGCAGACGTCCTGTACGCAGACGTCCTGGGAAATAAGGTAGCCCCCCTCCTGTCCCCCTTGGGGGATGATAGGTTAGGCATTGACTATTTGAGTTTCAAGCTGGCAATCCGTAACCCAACATCCCCCAGAGGGGATAAGAGGGGGCTTAGTGGAATAAGAGAGGGACTTCTTATTGCACAATTCCGTACGCCATTGAGTAAAAAGAAGTATTTCCAGTTGCGTTTCATCTTTGGAAAATGACGGTTCGGTATTTTTATCTTCCCTCTTAATATATAATAAGGTGGAAAAGGGATAACTTTGCAATAAGCATATTGTAAATAAAAGAGATAAGAAATGGAACAGTTCAAACACATATTTGAAACCAGATACACATGGATTGAAGGTTTCATGCGTAATGTCAGAAGATACTCTGACAAGACTGCTATGATTGACTCAGACACAGATGAAAAATGGACATATAAACAACTGAATGCCGATACTAACCGACTTTGTAATGCCCTCGCAAGAGATGGATTCGCTAAAGGCGATGTCCTTATGGTGCAGATGATCAACTGCCCAGAGTTCGTATTTTCATATATTGCCTGCCATAAGATGCAAGGCGTATGTTGCCCTGTCAGCTATCGTATCAGTTCGGGAGAGATGGCCTTCAATATCGAAGACTCTAAGCCAAAGGTAATCATAGTGTGCTACTCAAAGCTCGCCAGCACCCTTGAGGCGGTTAGCTTGTCAAAATTCAAGCCTGAACGCATCGTGGTAGTAGGAGAGACAGAGATGGACGATGTTACTTCTTACTCTAAATACGTCAGTGGAGAGAGCGAAGCCGAACCGCTAATCACTACAGAATACAGCATATACAATGAGACTACACGACTCTATACCTCCGGCACCACTGGACGTCCGAAGGGAGTGTCGCTCACAAGTATCAATGAGGTGCTCTCGGCACACGATGTCATGATACATTTCCCAATGTCCTATAAGGACGTGACGATGAACACCACACCATGGTTCCATCGTGGAGGATTGCATTGCGCTGGTCCTTGTCCTACATTCTATGCTGGAGCAACGCTCGTGATAATGGGAAAATTCAATGCTTTGAACACGCTCAAACTGGTGTGGAAGTATAATATCACTTTCCTCGTGGGCGTGCCAACAGTGCTCGAAGAACTTGCTGACGAGCAGGAACGCCAGGGATATGATATCCACACCCTGAAGGGAATCGTCACTATGGGAAGTCCACTGGAAAGGTCTGCCTGCATTCGTTATCAGAAGGTCTTGACTCCAAATATCTTTAATGGTTACGGCACTACAGAGACTTTCTGGAATACATTCCTTCGTCCGTTTGACTTGCCAGACAATGCTGGCACAGCAGGAGCATCATGCGTAGATGATGACGTGAGAGTGGTAAGGGTATATGATGACCGTAGGGCTGAGCCTAACGACCTCGTGGCTATGGACAGCACAGAGGTGGGAGAGGTAATCATCTGCTCTCCGGCTAAGTCGCCTTATCTCTATGTCAACAATGAAGAGGAGACAGAGAAGAAATACTATAAGGGATTCATCTATACCAACGACCTTGCCACATGGGATAAGAATCAGTTTGTCACCATTATAGGTCGTAAAGACGATATGATTATCTCTTCTGGAGAGAATATCTATCCTACAGAGGTGGAGGCTGTGCTCAATACTCACGCCAAGGTGAAGGACTGCATCGTCACTTCCGTGCCTGACAAGATTCGTGGTCAGATAGTGACTGCCTACATCGTGCCGGTTGCTTCCATCGAAGAGGCAGAGCATGGACTGGCTGAGGAATTGGATGAATTCTGCAAAGAGAGCAATGAGATTGCGAATTTCAAGCGTCCACGCTATTACAGATTTGTAAGTCAGATTCCTTTCAATGCCACTGGTAAGAAGCTCCATGTGAAGATCAAGGAAATAGCTTCTCGCGACCAGAAGAACGGTTTGCTCTATAGAGTCTAAGGAATAGCTTCCCTCTTGTCCTCTCTTCGGGGATGATAAGGTCATGGGGAAGTATGAGGTAGGAAATATATGGGCTTCCTTAGCTTGCGGTTTGGCAATAATATACAATTTGTTACAAAACATATTTTCCCCTTTTACCTCAGAGTATTCACAAGAATGTGCTCCTGATGTGAGACAGATATATAAGGGCTGAT
>URJQ01000125.1 GCA_900548195.1 uncultured Prevotella sp. | reverse complement strand
AATATGCTTGCGTGCATCGCTGACAAGGCGAAGATAGAAAGCAAGATTATGGATGCTTGCAATCTGTGGACCAAGGTATTCCTGTGCTTTAAAGAGATGATGCAGGTAAGCCTTTGAGGTGACGAGGTCAACGTCGCATCCGTCAGGGTCGATAGGGGAGAAGTCATCCTCCCATTTCTTGTTCTTCATATTCATTGTGCCCTGATAGGTGAAAAGCTGCGCATTTCTTCCGTTTCGTGTCGGCATCACACAGTCGAACATATCCACTCCTCGCTCTATTCCCTCAAGGATATTCCAAGGAGTGCCAACTCCCATGAGGTATCTCGGCTTGTCCTTAGGCAGGATTTCATTGACTATCTCCACCATTTCATACATCACCTCAGTAGGCTCGCCTACGGCAAGTCCTCCAATGGCATTGCCATCAGCGCCTTTGTCGGCAACGAATTTAGCGGACTCCTGTCTAAGGTCCTTGTATTTGCATCCTTGTACTATAGGAAAGAGAGTCTGATTATATCCGTACAACGGTTCTGTCTCATTGAAACGCTTGATACATCTGTCGAGCCAGCGGTGAGTCATCTGCATGGATTTCTTTGCATAACTATATTCTGCCTCGCCAGGCGCGCATTCATCAAAAGCCATGATGATGTCTGCACCGATGATTCTCTCGGTATCCATCACATTCTCAGGAGTAAAGAAGTGCTTGCTTCCGTCGATGTGTGAACGAAACTCGCATCCTTCCTCTTTGAGTTTTCTGATTCCTGTCAGCGAGAAGACCTGAAAGCCGCCGCTGTCTGTGAGGATAGGCTTCTCCCATCCGTTGAATTTATGCAGTCCGCCAGCCTTGCGCAGGATGTCAAGACCTGGGCGAAGATACAGATGATAAGTATTGCCAAGGATAATCTGAGCCATCACCTGACGGCGCAGCTCTTCGAAATGAACGGCTTTTACCGAGCCCACAGTGCCTACGGGCATGAATATAGGAGTCTTTATTTGCCCGTGGTCTGTAGTGATAAGTCCAGTTCTTGCATTTGAGCAAGGGTCTGTATGTTGTAGTTCAAATTTCATATATAGTCGATAGATGCTGTTTCTTAATCCTTTTTGTCTTTTTTGTCCTCAATAGTAAGGTCCACTGGATTATTCACCTTTTCATCAAGCAGTGCGAAATCCCATACGTCAGTCACATTATTAACATAATGGAATGTCAAGCCTTTGAGATAAATCTCAGGGATTTCCTTGATGTCTTTCTCATTGGCTTCGCAAAGCATGATGTCCGTAATGCCAGCGCGTTTTGCGGCAAGAATCTTCTCCTTTATGCCGCCTACAGGAAGAACTTTGCCACGGAGGGTAATCTCTCCAGTCATTGCGACATTCTTTCTCACTTTGCGTTGTGTGAGTGCAGAGGCAATACTTGTAGCAATGGTAATTCCGGCAGAAGGACCATCTTTAGGAGTTGCGCCTTCCGGCACGTGTATATGTATATTCCAATTATTGAAAACGCGATAATCTATGCCAAGATAATCCACATGAGCCTTTACATATTCCAATGCGATAGTGGCGCTTTCCTTCATTACATCACCAAGATTTCCGGTCAGAGTCAGTTTTCCTGCTGTGCCTTTACTTAGCGAAGTCTCGATGAAAAGTATCTCGCCTCCGACACTGGTCCATGCAAGTCCTGTGACAACGCCTGCATATTCATTGCCCTGATAGATGTCGCGATAGAATGGAGGATTGCCGAGAAGCTCTTCCACAGCGGCTGGCGTAATGGAAGTGTAAGGCATCATTCCTGACAGAGCATATTTATAAGCAAGTTTGCGCAGGAGTTTTCCGATTTGCTTTTCGAGTTGTCTTACACCGCTTTCACGAGTATATCGCTCGATAATCATCTCGATGGCATTCTTTCTGAATTTGATATCTTTTCCGTTCAGTCCGTTTGCCTTAATGCTGTTAGGAATCAGATGGCGCTTTGCTATTTCTATCTTTTCCTCTGTAATGTAGCCGCTTACCTCTATCATCTCCATTCTGTCGCGCAGAGGACCAGGAATGGTGCTGATATCATTTGCAGTCGCGATAAACATTACTTTCGAGAGGTCATAGTCCATGTCGAGGTAATTGTCGTGGAAAGCATTGTTTTGCTCTGGGTCAAGCACTTCAAGCAGGGCAGATGATGGGTCGCCATTATTCGTATGCTGTGTCACTTTATCGACTTCATCGAGCACAAAGACCGGATTTGACGTTCCTGCCTTTTGTATTCCTTTTATGATTCGTCCTGGCATAGCTCCGATGTATGTACGGCGGTGTCCTCTTATCTCTGACTCATCATGCAGACCACCAAGTGAAACCCTGACGTATTTACGGTTCAGAGCCTCGGCAATGCTTTTTCCAAGACTCGTCTTTCCTACGCCAGGAGGGCCGTAGAGACACATTATAGGCGACTTCAAATCACCGCGAAGATTCAGCACGGAGATGTATTCGAGAATGCGTTCCTTGACCTTTTCCATACCATAATGGTCGCTGTCCAGTTTCTTTGCAGCGCGCTCGATGTTCAGATTGTCGTCAGAATATTCTCCCCAAGGCAAGTCAAGTATCTGGTTGAGGAACGTGAGCTGGACATTATAGTCAGGACTCTGAGGCTGGAGCATATCAAGTTTAAGGAGCTCTTTGTCAAAAGTTTCACGAGTTTCCTTATTCCATTTCTTCTCTTTTGCCTTCTTTGTAAGTTTCGACCTCTCCATATTCTGGAGGTCTCCGCCCAGTTCTTTGCGGATGCTCTTCATCTGTTGGCGCAAGAAATATTCTTTCTGCTCCTCGTCAATAGTCTGCTGTGTACGATGACGAATGTCGTTTTTGAGCTCAAGATACTGCAGTTCGCGACTGAGAATGCTGAGCAATTCAAATACTCTCGTCTTCATATCATTGACAGCGAGCAGCCTTGCCTTGTCCTCGATAGGAAAAGGCATATTGGTACACATGAAGTTGACAGCAAGAATATCGTGTGAGATATTATTTACTGCAAATTGGGCTTCATTAGGCATATCGTCATTGTTCTGCACGTATTCCACAGCTCTTTGCCTCAAATCCGCCAGTGCCATAGAGAATTCCTGGTCGTCTTTCTCTGGCATTATCTCATTGTCTATTTTTACGATGCCTTTCAGGTATGGCTTTGTCTTGGTCACAGACTCAAGTTTGCAGCGAGACAATCCCTGAACTACGACAGAGAGATTGTTGCCCATGCCTGGCAATTCGAAAATTTTGACAAACTTTCCTACAACGCCATATTCATACAAATCATTCACGTCAGGTTCGTCTATGGAAGAGTCGCGCTGGCAAACGACTGCAAAGGTCTTTTCTGGGTGCTTTTTCAGCTGGTTGATTAGTGAGAGGGTGGAGTCCCGTGTCACCATTATCGGAATTAGTACTCCAGGGTGCAGCACTATGTTTCGAGTAGGAATTATTGGCATTTCACCATCCTTGCATATTGAGAATAATGAATTGATGTCGCCATCGAAATCTGCTACCATTTGAATGGAAGCAGTTTGTCCTCCATTCATATAAATATCATTGTTCATATAAGTTTCTTTCATTTAGAATGCAAAATTAGTAAAAAAAAATGAGTTAAACACTATTTACACAAAATTTAATGACTAAGAAATAGAAAATATCGTGTATATGCACTTTTTGATAATGAATAAAAAATACTTCAAATACTCGATTATAGTTCATTATATTGAATTATAAACATTATTTTTTACTAATATGAATAAAATTAAGGAAAAATAATTAACATAGATTTCTTTTTCTTCCGCTTTCTTTTTACCTTTGCAAGCGGAATACAAGGCAAGCAACTTTGCAAAAACAGAGCAGCCTATGCTCAATGCGTACAATCAGCATTGCAGTTGCATACTTACATATTCTAATAAGAAAAATATAATCAACCCAAAAACAATGAAGAAATCAACTATATGGTCCATAGCCCTCATAATGGGTTTTTCCTTCATCGTTCTGCTTTTCCTTCAGATTTCATACATCGAGGAAATGACAAAAATGAAGCGAGAGCAGTTTGATGAATCGGTAAACCGAGCATTGTATCAGGCTTCTCGCAATCTGGAGATGAACGAGACCCTGAGGTATCTGGAGAAAGATGTCAATGCTACAGAGCGCCGCGCTTTCTCTGTTGACTCCGTCTATACCAGTGGAGGAAAGGTAAACGACAAGATTCAGCATTCCCATCAATATGCTGTGGCTGCAGATGATGGCACCATATATTCTTCTTTCGAACTCAAGACATTCGAATTGAAGCCTTCCCAGCTGCCGAAGTCCATGCTCCTCAATCGCGACAAGAATTCTCTCTCTGAGGCTTCCAAGTCTTTGCAGGAGATTATCCGTACGCGATATGTCTATCAGAAAGCACTGCTTGATGAGGTGGTCTATAATATCCTTTACACAGCTTCTGACAAGCCTTTGCGTGAACGTATCAATTTCAAGCAGTTGGATCAGGATATCAGAGCGGAACTTCTGAATAACGGCATTGGAATTTCCTATCATTTCACCGTTACCACAAGCGACGGAAGAGAGGTTTATCGCTGCCCAGACTACACGGATGAGGGCGAAGAAAACAGTTATACTCAAGTGCTCTTCCGCAATGACCCTCAGACGAAGATTGGTCTCGTGCACATCCACTTCCCGGATATGTCCAGTTACATATTCTCAAGTATCAAGTTCATGATTCCGGCTCTTGTCTTTACCGGCGTTCTTCTCATCACTTTCATCTTCACCATCTTCATCATCTTCCGTCAGAAGAGGCTCTCCGAAATGCGTAATGATTTCATCAACAATATGACTCATGAATTCAAGACTCCGATTTCCAGCATATCTCTCGCGGCGCAGATGCTCAAGGATGACTCAATCAAGAAGTCGGAGACCATGCTTTCGCATCTTTCCACTGTCATATATGATGAGACAAAGAGACTACGTTTCCAGGTGGAGAAAGTCCTTCAGATGTCTATGTTCGATCAGAAGAAAGCGACCTTCAAGAAACACGAGATTGAATTAAACGAACTCGTTGAAGGCGTGATAAATACATTCACACTGAAAGTGGAAGCAAATGGTGGCGTAATCAATAGTCATCTCAATGCGAAGAAGTCGAAGGTCTATGTCGATGAAATGCATTTCACTAACGTTGTCTTCAATCTGATGGACAATGCAGTGAAATACAAAAGGGACGATACCAATATCATGCTCAATGTTTCCACTTGGAATGATGATAAAAACGTCTTTCTTTCCATCGAAGACAATGGCATAGGAATCAAGCATGAAAATCTGAAAAAGATATTCGAGAAATTCTATAGAGTACATACAGGCAACCGCCACGATGTAAAAGGATTTGGCCTCGGACTTGCTTATGTAAAGAAAATGGTGGACCTTCACAAAGGCACTATCCATGCTGAGAGTGAGGTCGGCAAGGGCACTAAGTTTATCATCAAACTGCCATTGTGCTTTTGATAGGTAATAAAACGACCAATATTCGAAAAAATAAACAAAAATAAAGTATAAACCAGGAAGCACTTCCTAATGATAGCTATCCTATCATATCTGGAGACTTCCCCCAAAAAGAGATTAAACTATGGAAGAAAATGTAAAGATCCTTCTTTGTGAAGACGATGAGAACCTCGGTATGTTGCTCCGCGAGTATCTTCAGGCTAAAGGTTTCCAGACCGAACTGTGTCCTGATGGAGAAGCTGGTTTCCGCGCTTTCCAGCGTGAGAAGTTTGATATCTGTGTTCTTGATGTCATGATGCCTAAGAAAGATGGTTTCACTCTTGCATCAGACATCCGCCAGAGCAACGTAGATATTCCTATTATTTTCCTCACGGCTAAGCAGCTCAAGGAGGATATCCTTGAAGGCTTCAAGCTGGGCGCAGACGACTATATCACAAAGCCTTTCTCTATGGAAGAGCTCGTGTTCCGTATTGAAGCAATACTTCGTCGCGTTCGTGGTAAGAAGACAAAGGAAAGCAATGTTTATAAGATTGGACGTTTCATCTTCGATACACAGAAGCAGCTTCTCACCTTTGGTGACAAGCAGACCAAACTGACCACCAAGGAGAATGAACTTCTCTCTCTCCTCTGCAGTCATGCTAACGAAATCCTCCAGCGCGACTTTGCCCTGAAGACCATCTGGATTGATGACAACTATTTCAATGCTCGCTCTATGGATGTTTACATCACAAAGCTTCGTAAGCATCTCAAGGACGATGAGCAGATAGAGATTATCAATATCCATGGCAAGGGATATAAGCTGATTATTCCAGACGAGGAATAGGACTAAACCTTTCCAAGTCATTAACTGTATGATTTTGTCGTTTTGTCGTTTGACGGTATGTCTTGTTTTTCTGGCAGACAACTGAAACGGTGAAACGGCAAAACTTTTACATAGTAAAACAAACACACTGGTATGGCTGAGCATAACGAACTCGGAAAATGGGGCGAAGAGCAGGCTGCACTCTATTTGCGCAGCAAAGGATGGTACATACGTCACCGCGATTGGCACTGTGGACATAGGGACGTAGATATTATAGCTATTGATGAGGATTGCAGCATAGTGATTTTTGTCGAGGTAAAAACTCGTGCCACAAACCAATGGGGCGAGCCTGATGAGGCTATAGACCTGAAAAAGCAAGATAGCATCATAAGAACCGCTGGCACATACATCAGAAACTTCCGACTTGAACATTGCGAAGTGAGATACGATACGATTTCTATCGTAGGAACACCAGCCACAGGCGCAGAAATCACACATAAGGAAAATGCTTTCGACCTTACGTCGCGATTCTTCTATAGAGAAAGGATAAGACATCGTAGGAGTAAGCGTCCTGGCACTTGGTAATGCCCTTTCTTGACGCTTTAGTTCTTGATTATTTATGCGTTCTAAAGCTTATATCCAAGCTTTGACAATGCTAAAAGTGTTCGATTTTTCCCACCTCTCCATCATAAGAAGAATCGCCTCCGTAACTAATTGGCTAACAGTAGTTTGTAAAAGCATAGATATTAGGGTGTAAAAGCATAGTTATTACAGCCTAATATCTATGCTTTTACCTTGTAATAACTAAGCTATTAGAATGTGAAAGCTTAGTTGTCGTAAAATAAGGGTAAAGCATTCATGTTTTTGTTCGTTTTTTCCTATTCTTGCTTATCAAGAATATGGGATTAAAAAGACACTGCTTATTCGCTTTTTTATCGTTCGTATTGCGGAAGTTGGAATAAGTATTTTTTTTCGCAATTCTCCTTTTTTTTTCTTCAATTCTCCATTTCCAATTTGTCTTTTTTTCAAAATAATTATCTCTTGCCACAATGAAAGGTCAAAAAAGCAAAGATATATTTGCTTGTGTCATCTCTTTTTCTTAATTTTGCAGATAAAATATTAACTCCAAAGAAACATGAGTCATACAAGAGAGGAAAAACTCGAAGCTTTCGGACGTCTTATTGATGTGCTTGACAATCTCAGAGAGAAATGCCCCTGGGACAGAAAACAGACCAACGAGAGTCTGAGACCTCACACCATAGAAGAGGCCTACGAACTATGCGACGCGCTGATGAAGGATGAAAAAAAAGAAATCATCAAAGAGCTCGGCGATGTCTTGGAACACGTCATATTCTATAGTATTATAGGTAATGAGAAGGGAGATTTCGACATTGCCGATATCTGCAATAAAGAAGCGGATAAACTGATTTTCCGTCATCCGCATATCTACGGTAACGTGGTGGCAGAGACTGCTGATGACGTCAGCAAGACCTGGGAACAAGTCAAGCAGAAAGAGAAAGATGGAAACAAGACCGTCCTCTCTGGAGTGCCAAGTTCGCTCCCGAGTCTTATCAAGGCTTACAGAATTCAGGACAAGGCTTGCAACGTGGACGACATAAGCCACAG
>URJQ01000124.1 GCA_900548195.1 uncultured Prevotella sp. | reverse complement strand
TATTTTTATTTATTGATATTTTATTACTGATTAGTAGCATGTTAGCTACTTGCGAGAGTTGAGATAGTATATATAACGTGCACAGTGTAATATTTCCCCTTTTCTTACGTTATTTAGACATGAAGCATCTGATTATTACGGTTTTGACCATCCTTTTCGCCCTCCATTCCTCAGCGCAGAGCACGGGGAAATGGAAGATTTTCCCTGCTTACGGCGATACGCAGGCGGTGGACTCTGTGGCTCCCGACTGCATCTTCGTGCTCTCCTCGGGAAATATCTATCGCGTCAACGCAAAGGACTGGAGCGTAACGACATACGACAAACTGACGGGACTGAATGACACCGGCATTGCACAGATAGCATGGAACAGCGTGGCGCGAAGGCTCGTCATCGTCTATGACAACTCCAACATCGACCTCATGACCAAGGACGGCGACGTCACTAACGTGCCTGACCTCTACCATAAGTCCACTACACTCGACAAATCCATCAACGGCATCGACGTTTTTGCACAATATGCGTATATCTCCACTGCCTTCGGCATTGTGAAACTGGACGTGAGAAACAGCCTCATCAGCGACTCTTACATATTGAACAAGAGCATTTTACAGACATCCATAAAGGACGGCAGCATATATGCAAAAGCGAAGAACGGCTCTATCATGAAGGCTTCGCTCAGCAGCAACCTCGTGGACAGGACGCAATGGGCGGAATATAGCGGTCAGACCAGCGGACTTTTCCCCTCAAAGACCATCGACAAAGAGCTCGCCAAGCGCATGGAAAGGATGTGTCCGGACGGTCCACGACAGACGAAATTTGGCATTATGAAGGTGAAAAACGATTGCCTTTATGCCGTACTCGGAAATAGTTGGGACAACGTCGGCTATGACGTTCCGCATATCTATGACATAAAGAACGATAAATGGACTTTCCTGTCCGATGATGATGGGGCAATAAAAGCAAAGACAGGGGTGCCGGAGTATAATAACATGATGGACATTGACGTGGCTCCTGCCGACCCGAAGCATATCTCAGTCGGTGCGAAATACGCATTATATGATTTTAGCGACGGTAATCTCGGAGCATATTATGTCAGTGAAAACTCTCCTATAAAGACGGCTGCGAAGGACAATCCCAAGTATATCCTGCCTTCCACAATAAGCTATGCCAATGATGGAACGTTATGGCTATTTGCTTCGCAAGCCATTGACGGAGTGGGACTTTTCTCCATTTCAAAGAGTGGAGAATTGACTTCCTACAAGGATGATAAGTGGATATACAATGATGTCTCGCTCGGTTATGCCAAGAATATGTTTTTCGACAGTAAAGGCAGACTGTGGTGGTGTAACAATCACTGGTGGAAGCCTTCGCTCAACTGCTATGACCCTAAGACGGACACCCGCTATTCGTACAGTTCTTTCGTGAATGAAGATGGCACCTCGCTGACTATCAACAAGGTACGTTGCGCTGCGGAAGACCGCGACGGCAATATATGGATAGGCACAGACGTGGGACCGCTCATGCTCGAAAAGGATAAAATAGGCGATGATAGCAATGTGATCTGGAATCAGGTGAAGGTACCCCGCAATGACGGCACTAACCTCGCCGACTACCTTCTCTCCGGCATCGACATCTATTGCATGGCTATCGACGGGGCAAACCGAAAGTGGTTTGGCTCCAACGGCAACGGAATCTATGTCATAGGTCAAGATAATATCACTCAGGAGTATCATTTCACTTCTGATAACTCTCCGCTTTTGTCAGATGATATCATGGGTATTGCCATCGATCATAGCCGGGGCGACGTATATATAGGTACTACAAAGGGACTTTGCTCCTATCGCTCAGACGCTTCCGAAGCGGTGGATGTGATGGACAAGGACAACGTATATGTCTATCCTAATCCCGTCACGCCCGACTATACCGGACTTATCACCGTCCGAGGACTTTCCTATGACGCTGACATCAAGATTACTACTGCCAGCGGTAGCCTCGTGGCAAGCGGACGTTCCAACGGTGGCACATTCACTTGGGACGGTTGCGACAGCAATGGAAAGCCTGTAGCATCCGGCGTTTACATGGTTTGCATCGCCACTTCTGAGGGCAAAAGCGGCGTGGTCACACGGATTGCGGTGGTGAGATAGAAAATAGAAAATAGAAAATAGGGAATAGGGAATAGGAGATTACCTCCTTTAGGTAATAGGGAATAGTAATAGGGAATAGGAGATTACCATTGCTTCTTGTGGATTTTCGCTGTGATTATCTCAAGCAAGCAATGCTAATCTCCTATTTCCTATTCCCTATTCCCTAATTGGGCATCAGAACCAATATCCCAAAGAAACCTGCCAAGTATGATTGCGACCCTTCACCCAGTCACCATCATCTAATCTCTCTATCTCCATCTTACCTGACTTGCTTGCCTCAATATTATAGTTTACTGAAGCCTGAATATGCTGGAGGAAAGTGAGACCGGCACCGATATTGAAGCTCAGAGTGTTCTTCTTCAGTGTATAACTGCTGACGGAATCCCATTTGAAATTCTCATCGCCAACGTTGATTGACCACTGTGGACCACCAAAGAAATACACATTTGCCATGCTTGCAAGACCAATGCTATAACGCAGATTTACAGGCACATCAATGGTCTTCTGCTTGATAGTGGTGCGACGGCTGAGGTCACTGCCTGTCACATCACTGGCATAACGCATCTTTGCCTCGCGCTGGTCGTACAAAGCAGCGATGTCAAAGCCAAGACCTGTCAGAGGAAGTGACACCTTCATCATCGGACCAATGAAGAAGCCATTCTTGTTGTCGGAGGTAAACATATCGTCATTCAGCTTCAATGAACTGAGATTCCAACCGCCTTTTACACCAAACTTTACTTGTGCATCAGCTTCTGACATTGGCAGAAGGGATGCCGCTAATACCATAAGTGATAATACTTTTTTCATATTCTATACTTATAATTGGTTGATTTCTAAAATAATACCGCCACCCGAACATGGATGGAAGCGCATTTCGCATCCACAAATATACAAAGAAAATACGAAAATAAAATACATCATTTGGATTTTTTTACTAATTTTCACCTAAATACCAACTTGATAAAGGGGCTTTTTTTGATGTTATTTCTTTGAAATAAGAAATATTATTAGTACTTTTGCAGAATTAAACGGAAAAAAATAAATAACATATATGGACAACAAATGGAAAGAACTGGGCTACATCGACGAGCCCGTAGCCGAAGGAACTGATCTCAAAGCCGAAATCAGACGTATGTGCAAGGAAAAGAATGCCATAGTCCTCGCCCATTACTACACCGTAGGGGAAATACAGGAAGTGGCAGACTTCGTGGGCGATTCCCTCGCTCTCGCACGTAAAGCCGCAGAGACCGACGCCAAGATCATCGTCATGTGCGGAGTGCATTTTATGGCAGAAACATGCAAACTGCTCTCACCTGACAAGCTCGTGCTCAGTCCTGACCTCAACGCAGGATGCTCGCTCGCTGACTCTTGCTCGGCTAAAGACCTCAAAGAATGGAAAGAGAAGCACCCTGGATATATGGTAGTGCAGTATGTCAACACCACTGCTGCTACAAAGGCGCTCACTGATGTCGTAGTAACATCTGGCAATGCAAAGAAAGTCATCGACCAGTTGCCTAAGGATGCACAGATACTTTTCGGTCCCGACTATAACCTCGGATCATATATCAACTCCGTGACAGGACGCAATATGACGCTCTGGAACGGCGGTTGCCACGTCCATGAGCGCTTCTCTGCCGATGAAATCGTTAGGCTGAAGAAGGAAAATCCTGACGCCATCATCATGGCACACCTCGAATGCAAGGCTCCTATCCTCGCCTTGGCTGACGTAAAAGGCTCTACCGCTGATATGCTCAAATATGCTAAAGCAAACCCTAATGCCACATATATCGTAGCCACCGAAGCTGGTATCATGCACGAATTGCAGCGCTGTTGTCCTGACACCACATTCATCCCAGTTCCTCCTGAAGTGACAGAAGGAGGCGCCGGATGCTCATGCAACGAGTGTGACTACATGAAGATGAACACTCTCCGCAAGCTCTACAACACCCTGAAGCAGGAATGGCCTACAGTGGAAGTGCCGGCAGACATAGCCAAAGACGCCGTCAAGCCTATCGAAAGAATGCTGCAAATGAGCTAAAAGCAAGAGACTGGCAGACTGTAGGGAATAGGAAATAGAAAATAGGGAATAGGAGATTACCTTTAGCCCCGTCACTGCATCAGAAGATATTCTCAAGCATCCGCAACCGCGTCAGCGCGATTTTTCACTCTTCACTCTTCACTTTTCACTTTTCACTAAAAGAAAAAAAACAATGGAACAAACCCTCCTGATATACAACACCCTCACCAGAAAGAAGGAAGCCTTCAAGTCTATCAACCCAGGTCACGTAGGAATGTACGTCTGCGGACCTACAGTTTACGGCGATGCACACCTCGGACACGCACGCCCTGCCATCACTTTCGACATCCTTTACCGCTATCTTCAGCACATTGGATACAAGGTGCGCTATGTCCGTAACATCACTGACGTAGGCCATCTCGAGCATGATGCCGATGAAGGCGAGGACAAAATTGCTAAGAAAGCACGCCTTGAGCAGCTCGAACCAATGGAGATAGCACAGTATTACACACGCCGTTTCAATGCTGCAATGCAGAAACTCAACGTCCTCTCTCCATCCATCGAGCCTCATGCCACCGGTCATATCATCGAGCAACAGCAGCTCGTACAGCAGATTCTCGACAATGGATATGCATATATCTCAAACGGTTCGGTATATTTCGACATCGAAAAATACAACAAGGACTTCAAATACGGCATCCTATCAGGACGCACTCTCGAAAATATCAAGGACGCTTCACGCGACACACTCGCTGGAGTAGGAGAGAAAAAGAATCAGGCTGACTTCGCACTCTGGAAAAAAGCATCACCTGAGCACATCATGCGCTGGCCTTGGCTCATGAACGGAAACTACCCTGACGGACTCAAACCTGAAGAAGGATTCCCAGGATGGCACTGCGAATGCACCGCTATGGGAAGAAAATATCTCGGTGATGAGTTTGATATCCACGGCGGAGGAATGGACCTCGTCTTCCCTCACCATGAATGCGAGATAGCTCAAGCACAGGCTTCGATGGGACATCCTGCCGTGAAATACTGGATGCACAATAACATGATTACCATCAACGGACAGAAGATGGGCAAATCATACAATAATTTCATCACTCTCGACCAGTTCTTCACCGGCAACCATCCGCTCCTCACACAGCCTTTCGCGCCGATGACCATCCGTTTCTTCATCCTTTCTGCCCACTATCGCGGCACTGTCGATTTCTCTTCTGAAGCTCTCGAAGCTGCTGAAAAGGGTTATAACAAACTGGTCACCGCCCTCAAGGACATCAAGCGCATACAGACTGCTAAGGGTTCACAGCCAGAAGTAGGCAAATTCGTGGCTGAACTCAATGGCAAACTCTATGATGCCATGAATGATGACCTCCAGACTCCGGTCGTAATATCATTGCTCTTCGAGGCTTGCAAGACCATCAACACGCTCGTAGATCGCAAGGCAAAGATTAGTGCTGCTGACCTTGAGACCCTCGAAAAGACCATGCACACATGGACTGAGGACATCCTCGGACTCAAGACCACTGCCGAAGCTGGCGACCCAAGTCGTGAGAAAGCATTCGCTAAGGTGATGGATATGGTGCTCGATATGCGTGCGCAAGCCAAAGCCGACAAGGATTGGGCTAAGAGCGATGCCATCCGCGATGCCCTCAATGAAGCCGGCTTCATCGTAAAAGACACCGCCGACGGACAGGTATGGAGCCTCTAAACCTTTTTAGGGAATAGGGAAAAGAGAATAGGGAATAGGAGAATAGCATTGCTGTATGTGGTTCTTCACAAGGGAATTATCTCAAGCGAATAAAGGTAATCTCCTATTACCTATTCCCTATTACCTAAAGAAAGCCACTCGCCACTGTGTCCGCCGCGTCACCGGCGGATATAAAAAGGAAAAGAAAACAAAAGCAATGAACAACGAACTATACGAAATAATGGCGCCAGTAGGCTCGCGCGAGTCACTGGCTGCAGCCATCAATGCAGGAGCTGACAGCATCTATTTCGGCATTGAGAAGCTGAATATGCGTGCACACTCTGCATCCACATTCACCATCAGCGACCTCAGAGAGATAGCTAAGACCTGCGATGAGCACGGCATAAAGACCTATCTCACGGTCAACACCATCATCTACGGTGAGGACATTCCTACAATGCACGAGATTATCGACGCGGCAAAGGAAGCTGGTATCTCTGCTGTCATTGCCAGCGACGTCGCTGTAATGATGTATTGCCAGAAAGTAGGACAGGAAGTTCACCTCTCCACGCAGCTCAATATCTCTAATATCGAGGCGCTAAGGTTTTACGCACAGTTTGCTGACGTAGTGGTATTGGCACGCGAACTGCGCATGGATCAGGTGAAAGAAATCCACGAACAGGCGATTGCTGAAAACATCTGCGGACCAAGTGGCAAGCCTATCCGCATCGAGATGTTCTGTCATGGTGCCCTCTGCATGGCGATTTCCGGCAAGTGTTACCTCTCTCTCCATAATGCAAACCGCAGCGCTAACCGTGGAGAATGCGTGCAGATATGCCGTCGCGGCTACAAGGTGGAAGCATATGAGAGCGATGCTGTATATAATGCTACCGACATCGAGACCGGCAACGAACTCAAGATTGACAATAAATACATCATGTCACCGAAGGACTTGAAGACCATTCGATTCATCGACAAGATGATGGATGCAGGCGTTAGAGTGTTCAAGATTGAGGGACGTGCACGTGGTCCAGAGTATGTTGACACCGTAGTAAGATGCTATAAGGAAGCTATTGCCTCCGTCCTCGACGGCACTTTCACCGAAGAGAAGAAGGATCAATGGGACGAACGCCTCAAGAAAGTCTTCAATCGTGGCTTCTGGGATGGATATTATCAGGGACAGACGCTCGGCGAATGGAATGATTCCTACGGCAGCAAGGCTACTGAGAAGAAGGTATATTGCGCCAAGACCATCAAGTATTTCTCAAAGATTGGCGTAGCTGAATTCCAGGTAGAGGCGCACGAACTCAAGGTAGGCGACCGTCTTCTCATCACCGGTCCGACCACAGGTGCCATGTATCTCGACTGCAAAGAGATACGTTTCGACCTCAAGCCAGTGGAAAAAGCAAAGAAAGGATGGCGCATCAGCATCGCCGTGCCTGGCAAAGTGCGTCCAAGCGACAAGCTATTTATAATTCAGAATGCATAATGCATAATTCATAATTATCCCATGTCAATAAACGAACTACAAGAAGAAGTAATAGAAGAATTCTCAGCCTTCGACGACTGGATGGACAAATACCAGCTTCTCATCGACCTCGGCACTGAGCAAGAGCCTCTCGATGAGAAATACAAGACTGAGCAAAACCTTATAGATGGATGCCAAAGCAGAGTATGGTTGCAATGTGATCAGGACGCTGAAGGCAACCTTATATTCACTGCCGAGAGCGATGCGCTTATCGTAAAGGGTATCATAGCCCTACTCATACGCGTCATCAGCGGTCACAAGCCACAGGACATCCTCGACGCTGACCTGTATTTCATCGAGCGCATAGGACTCAAGGATCACCTCTCCCCTACCCGTTCCAATGGTCTTCTCGCCATGGTAAAGCGCATTAAGGCATACGCTTTAGCTTTCTCATTGAAATAATCCACATGAATGAATGATAAGTGAATAGTGAATAGTGAAAAATCGCGCTAACGCAATTGGGGCGATTCCCTCTTCACTAAAGGAAGAACAAGAGTCCGCCACCGTGTCAGCCGCATTATTGGCTGATATTTCAACAACCCACAACC
>URJQ01000123.1 GCA_900548195.1 uncultured Prevotella sp. | reverse complement strand
GAGAGTCTGCAGGTTTTCTTTCAGATACCCGCGGCTCAGCTGACCACCGTTTTCGATTTCCATGTCGATATTCGTACTCATCTGTCTGGCACTTTCAATGGCACGGAGGAGACTTTTGGATTCCGAAGATTCATTATAATGGGTGTAGGTTGAGCACTGTACTTTCACATAATTTACAATCTCCACCATTCTTTTCTCTGCTTCTGCTTTTTCTGCGTGGAAGAAATAAAACAGAGAGACTACAGCCACACAGATTCCAATCAGACCTCCGAGCATCTGGATTCGTTTTTCTTTTTTCTTTCTCTTAATATCCAAGATCATCCACCTCCAGATACTTCTCCGGATCATCCAGATATTTTTCAATGATTTTCAGGGATGTGCCATCCTGACGCATTTCTTCCAGCGTCTGGTTCATCTGCTCACAGATTCCTCTGTCATCATCTTTTGCAAAAGCAACTCCGATTCCCACAACCATCAGAGGTTCTTCCAGGATACGGAAGCTTATATCATAATCCTTCCTATACTGGACAATAGATTCTTCATGTACGGCAACTGCATCCACATATCCTTTTCCCAGAAATGTATAGATCAGCTCTCTGTGTCCCAGACTGATCAGATTGCCCAGCTTTGGGATCCTCTCATCCGTCCGGTTCAGAAAGATGCCTTCCGGTTTGGTTGTGGACTGGACAGCCAGGTTCTTTCCCTCCAGGTCACTCAGTTTATAGATATCACTGTTCTCATTTACAGCGACCACCTGACGGCTTGCTATGTATGGTCCTGCCCAGCGGTAATCGTCAAGACGTCCTTCCATGGAAAAACAGCCCATGATACAGTCAATCTCTCCGCTCTCCACCAGTTCTTTTTTCTTCTCCCAGTTGATCTGGACAACCTCCACCTGATATCCCATTCTGTCAAAAGCTTCTGTAGCAAGTTCTACATCGATTCCTGTCGGGATTCCATCCTCATTCAGATAATTGTATGGTGGATAATTGTCGCTGCCGAGGGTAATAACAGGATTTTCTGTTTCTTTTTTCGTGTTGCCTGTGTTTTTACACCCTGCCAGGGCGACTGCCAAAATTCCCGCAAGCAGAATGCCTGCAATCACTCTTTTTCCTTTCATTTTCTGTCTATCCTTAACTATCCTTTTCGATTTTTTTATGTCTGGTTATTTAGCCATTTGATTTATCACTTTTCCCTTTTCCTTTTTCCCTTTAAAGCATTAGGATTTTTCACTCTTCACTTTTCACTTTTCACTCTTCATCCACCCCGGCTGATATATAAAAAAGAAAAAGAACAACAATAACAACATAAGAAATGCGCTTAGTAATACAAAGAGTAAAGCACGCTTCAGTGACCATAGAAGGCACCGTGAAGTCAAAGATTGGACAAGGAATGCTGATCCTTGTAGGTATAGAAAATGCAGACACGCAGGAGGACGTGGAATGGCTTGTAGGCAAGACAGCCAAGATGCGTATCTTCGACGACGAGAATGGCGTCATGAACCTCGCCTTGGGCGACATAAATGGCGAAGCATTGGTAGTGTCACAGTTTACGCTGTTCGCCTCATGTAAGAAGGGTAACAGACCTTCCTGGTTTCGTGCCGCCACGCACGACATCAGCATCCCGCTCTACGAGGCTTTCTGCCAGCAGTTGAGCACCGCCATAGGCAAGGAGGTAGGCACGGGCGAGTTTGGCGCTGACATGAAGGTAGAACTGCTCAATGACGGCCCCGTCACCATCATCATCGACTCCAAGAATAGGGAGTGACGTTTGTTGTTTTGTTGTCTGGTTGTTTGGTTGTTTGGTTGAATGTTTTGTTTCATTGTTACAACTGCAAACAACAAGACCACAAAACAACTAAACAACAAAACCACATATTCCATAAAAAAAACAAAAAAAGGGGAAGAAAAAGGCAAGTAATTGGAAATAGTTTATTACTTTTGCAAAATAGCATTATAAAATAACAACTTAAATACTATGGAAGTAAAAGAACTGAGTAAATACGAACAAGCATTGTCAAAGTACAATGTAGAGCTCGACGACGCTGCTGTAAAGGCTGCCGTGCGCGACATCATTGCAAATAAAGTAGCAGAAAACGACACCCTCGAAGTAAAGAAATTCCTCTTTGGCAGCATCGAACTGACCACCCTCAAGACCGAGGACAGCGATACATCAGTGATGGCTTTCACAGAGCGCGTAAACGCATTCGACAATGAATATCCTGATATGCCTCACGTGGCTACTATCTGCGTCTATCCTTGCTTCGCCGAGATAGTAAAGGACACCCTTGAGGTGGAGGGCGTAGAGATAGCTTGCGTATCCGGCTCATTCCCAAGTTCGCAAGCTCGCATCGAAGTAAAGGTGGCAGAGACATCCCTCGCCGTGAAGGATGGCGCTACTGAAATCGACATCGTAATGCCTGTGGGCAAGTTCCTCAGCGGCGATTACGAGGGTATGTGTGAGGACATCTGCGAGCTGAAGAATGCCTGTGGCAAGGACGTTGCCATGAAGGTGATATTGGAGACTGGCGACATCAAGACTGCAAGCAACATCAAGAAGGCTTCTATCCTCTCTATGTACGCTGGTGCTGACTATATCAAGACATCCACTGGTAAGGAGAAGGTCAGCGCCACTCCGGAGGCTGCTTACGTGATGTGTCAGGCTATCAAGGAATACTATGACGAGACAGGCATCCAGATAGGTTTCAAGCCTGCTGGCGGCATAAATACTGTCATGGACGCCATCACTTATTACACCATCGTAAAGGAGGTGCTGGGCGAGAAATGGCTCACCAACAAGTGGCTCCGCCTCGGCACTTCACGCCTCGCTAATCTCCTGCTCTCTGAGATACAGGGAGAGGAAGTGAAGTTCTTCTGATGCACAAAGTGAATAGTGAAAAGTGAAAAGTGAAGAGTGAAAAATCGCCTGCCGGATATTACAACTCAAGCAAATATCATATTGCGTCAGCGCGATTTTTCACTCTTCACTTTTCACTATTCACTCTTCACTTTAGATACTAAAGTTTTCTCCCAATCACATAATCCACATAAGCCCCAAGGGCATCAGCGATAGAGGCATCCTCTACCCTATTTCTGACGAAAGACATACACTCCTCACTCATGCGTTCCATGACGCTTTGAGCATACTCTATACCGCCGTTCTCTTTTGTGAAAGCCACGAGTCGGGCTATCTCTTCCTTGGTGACGCTGTGAGCCTTCACCTTATGCGCTATGGCAAGCATCTCGGCATTGCCGGAAGTCAGCACACAGTGGATGACAGGAAGAGTGAGTTTACCCTCCGCCATGTCGTTTCCGGTAGGCTTTCCTATCTCCTGAGAGTCGTAATAATCGAAGATATCGTCGCGTATCTGGAAGATGATACCGAGGGTCTGACCAAACTTTGCAGCCGCTTCCACATCCTCTTCCGACGCTCCTGAACTCATCGCTCCCATGGCGCAGCACGCCTCAAACAGAGCTGCAGTCTTCTGCTTTATCACGTCGTAATAAGTCTCCTCGGAGATGTTCTCACCACCATTGCTGGTGAGCTGCAGTATCTCGCCGTTTGCCAATGTCTGACCGAGACGTGCGAGGTAACTGACGATGCGGTTGTTACCCGTTTGCGACACATTGAGAAGGGCGGTGGAGAGGATGTAGTCACCGACGAGAACAGCCACTTTATTGTCGTAAAGGGCATTGACAGACTGCTGTCCGCGACGCTCTCCCGACTCATCCACTACGTCATCGTGCACGAGACTGGCAGTATGCAGCAACTCAAGTCCTACCGCCGAATGCTGTGTGGAGGCATTCACCTCGCCAAAGCATTTTGCCATCAGCAGGATAAGCATCGGACGCATACGCTTTCCAGCACGCTGGCGAATATGATTGAGCACGGTCTCAAGCATTCCGTCGGTATGCGAAAGAGAGTCATTGAAGAGAGAAATAAAGTCCCCCAGCTCCTTTTCTATAGGTTTTCTGATATGTGATAGATAATCCATTACTATACTTATATTTGCATTTTTCGTTGCAAAATTAAGAAAAAATTTTCGGTTTCACATTAAGATAGTCGATAATTTAATATTTAATTTGTATATTTGCACCTACATATCATAAAATCAAATCACAACGACTAATGGACAAACTCTTTCTCATCGACGCATACGCGCTGATATACCGCAGTTACTATGCCTTCATCAAAGCACCTCGCATCAATTCCAAAGGAATGAATACGAGCACCATAATGGGCTTCTGCAATACGCTCAACGAGGTACTGACCAAGGAAAAACCGACACATCTCGCCGTCGCTTTCGACCACGGAAAGACGTTCCGACACGAGGCTTTCCCTGCTTATAAAGCGCAGAGAGAGGAGACTCCTGAGGACATCAGACTGGCTGTGCCTATCATCAAGGATATCCTCTCTGCCTATCATATCCCTATCCTGCAGGTGGATGGATTTGAGGCGGACGACATCATCGGCACCATAGCCCACAAAGCCGACCTCGAAGGCATAGACACCTTCATGGTAACACCGGATAAAGACTACGCCCAACTCGTCACCGACCACGTCAAGATGTATCGCCCTCGCCACGGAGGCGGCTACGAAGTCATGGGGCCGAAGGAGGTATGCGAGAAATATGGCATAACTTCCACTGCGCAAGTCATCGACCTTCTCGGACTGATGGGCGACTCGGCTGATAACTTCCCCGGCTGTCCTGGCGTGGGAGAGAAGACTGCCGCCAAACTGATAAACCAATTCGGAAGCATCGACAGCCTACTCTCCTCCACCGATCAGTTGAAAGGTAAGATGAAGGAAAAAGTGGAAGGCGCGGTGGAAGACATCAAGATGTCAAAGTATCTTGCCACCATCCGCCAGGATGTCCCTGTCTCTTTCTCTTTCGATGAAATGAAAGTCAATGAGCCAGACGAAGCCCGACTGAGAGAAATCTTCACCGAATTGGAGTTTAAGAGCCTTGCTGACAGAATTCTGAAAAAACCTGTTCAAAAGCAAAAAAGCGTTAATTTGCAGCTTGATTTGTTTGCAGAAAATCCGACCGACGGGCAAGATTTGTTTAAAAATCCCACTCTTGATACGTTTCAGACATCGGGTGCAAAGTATCATTTGGTTGAAACAGAAGAAGATGCGAAGAAATTATCCGAACTTTTAGTTACAAAGCAAATCGTCAGTTTTGACACAGAGACCACTTCTGTCTGTGCTATCGACGCGGAATTGGTGGGATTGAGCTTCGCTTGCGAGGAAAAAGAGGCTTGGTATGTCGCTGTTCCGGCAGAACGTGAACAAGCCGAAAAATATGTTAACATATTCAAAAAGGTATATGAAAGCCCCGAAATCATCAAAGTGGGGCAAAATGTGAAGTATGACATCCAGGTGCTGAAGAATTATGGCATCGAAGTGAAAGCACCGCTTTGGGACACCATGATTGCCCACTACCTCATCAATCCTGGTCGTGAGAACAACATGGACTCTATGGCGGAGTCACTACTCCACTATCAGACCATCCACATCGAGCAACTCATCGGACCAAAGGGACCAGCGCAGAAATCCATGCGAAGCCTCAGTCCGGCAGAGGTGTATCAGTATGCTGCCGAGGATGCTGACATCACTCTGCGTCTCAAGAACGTCCTCGAACCAAAACTGAATGAGGTCGGTGCCGAAGATTTGTTCCACAATATAGAGATGCCTCTCGTCCCTGTCCTTGCGGATATGGAGCGCAATGGCGTGCGTCTCGACACCAAGGCGCTGGACGAAGTGCGCACAACCTTCACACAACGTATGACCGAACTGGAACAGGAAATCTACCAACTGGCAGGTGAGAGCTTCAATATTGCTTCGCCAAGGCAGGTGGGCGAGATTCTTTTCGGCAAACTCAAGATTGTGGAAAAGGCTAAAAAGACCAAGACCGGACAGTATCAGACGTCGGAGGAAGTGCTGCAATCACTTAGCTCCAAGCATCCTATCGTGGAGAAGATACTTGCCCATCGCGGTCTGAAGAAACTCATTGGCACTTACGTAGATGCGTTGCCAAAACTTATCAATCCAAGAACAGGTCACATACATACGTCTTTCAATCAGTGTGTCACCACTACGGGACGCCTCTCCAGTTCGGATCCTAACCTCCAGAACATCCCTGTCAACAGTGAGGACGGAAAGGAAATCCGCAAGACCATCATCCCTGATGAGGGCGAGATATTCTTCTCTGCCGACTATTCGCAAATCGAACTGCGCGTGATGGCTTCCATGTCGGGCGATGAAAACATGATAGAAGCCTTCACTTCCAACGCTGATATCCATGCAGCCACATCGGCTAAGATATTCCATAAGCCAATAAGCGAGGTGACAAAGGAAGAGAGATCAAAGGCAAAGCGAGCTAATTTCGGCATCATCTATGGCATATCGGTCTTTGGTCTGGCACAGAATATGGGCATTGACCGCGGCGAAGCTAAAGCATTGATAGACGGTTACTTCGCCACTTTCCCCGGCGTCCACACCTTTATGGAGGAAAGCAAAAAGACGGCAGCCGAGAAGGGCTACGCCGAGACCTTGTATCATCGTCGCCGCTACCTGCCAGACATCACGTCGCGCAACGGCACCGTCCGCGCCATAGCAGAGCGAAATGCCATCAATGCGCCTATCCAGGGCACCGCGGCAGACATCATCAAGATTGCTATGGTGCGCATCTACCAGCGCTTCAAGGCAGAGGGATTGAAGTCGAAAATGATACTTCAGGTGCATGACGAACTCAACTTCTCCGTGGTTCCCGAAGAGAAGTTTCACGTGAAACAATTAGTACTCGAAGAGATGCAAAATGCTGCTGCTCTGCAAGCCGTTGCTGATTGCGGCTTTTTTGAGGGCCGACTGGAAGTTTGCATGCTTGTCGAAGTCAAGGAGATGGAATATCGTATTGCTTATAAGGCTGTTGTCAAAATTATCTCCGTATATTACTTTTTCTTCTATTGCATTTAATACTGTTCCGTATTCTGCGCTGCTGTCCTTAAATACTATAAGGGGAAGCTCTGCTTCATTTGCAGCCTCAAGGACATTATCCTCAAGGCTCTTTACTATTTTGCCCACATACAGGACTATAAGGCCTGCCGCTTTTTTGTCTGCAAGTTCTCTGACTACCGCCGCCTGTTTGTCACCGTCATCTCTGGCACCAAAGAAGCCCGTAACAAATATTCTGTCCTCACAGTCTACAAGCTCTCTGATTTCCTCCGGTTCAGACGGTTCCAGAACAGATGCGTATCTTATTTTTCTTCCTAACCCCTTTTCTCCTGCTGCAAGTACGGCATCCTTGAAGATGTCAAGCTGCATACAGCCCTTAACGGTTGTCTTCATTTTCATCCTCCTCTTCTCCTATCTCATCATAGGATTTAAAAGGGTTTTCATCTGTTTCTTCTGTGTCTTCTTCTATATCATCATCTGACAGATAATCACCATCATATCTTGCAAGATCTTCTTCTTCCTCTTTGAGTGCTCTTGCCTGCTCTTCCTCGTCTTTTATCTCCTGCTCCTGTCTTCTTATATTAAGCTCGTCAGCTAAAGCCTCAGGTGTTATCTCACCTGTAAACAGCCTTTCAAACTGCTCGCCGTCAAGAGTTTCAACCAGAAGCAGCGCCTGTGCAACGTTTTCAAGCTCTGTCATATGCGCTTTGAGGATTTCCTTTGTATCCTCAAGGCATTCGCCTATCATTCTTCTGATTTCTTCATCTATCTCTGCTGCAACCTCTTCGGAGTATTTCTTGCTGCTTGTAAAATCTCTTCCTAAGAATACTTCCTCGGAGTCACTGTAGTTTACGGTTCCCAGTCTTTCGCTGAAGCCGTATTTTGTAATCATATCTCTGGCTATGTCTGTAGCTCTCTGGATATCGTTGCTTGCGCCTGTACTGATGTCCTCAAGTGTAAGCATCTCAGCCACACGACC
>URJQ01000122.1 GCA_900548195.1 uncultured Prevotella sp. | reverse complement strand
ACGCGACCCACGCACTGATACGCGTTACTATAATCTTAGGTTGATGCCGGGCGTAGTAGTGGCTTTGGGTGACTATAATCGCATAGGAGCAAATATGATATATTCTTCCATCAAGGAGGAATCATCGATGACAAAGAGCAATGACTATGTAGATCAGACTTATTATGAGATGTATGGTCTCGGAGTGGCAAGTTCTGGACTCGGAACAGGACGTACGACAAACTATTTCGGTAATAAATGGGGATTCGGATTGCAGTACAATCATGAACACGATGGATGGAATATCCTTGGCGAATTCTTCTGGAACCGCTGCGTAGAGAATGTCGAGATAAGCTTTACCACGCCTAAAAAGGACGCAATGACCAATGATAAGGTCATTGGAGGCAGATTTACAATCGAGAAGCAAGGACGCCTTTTCAAGCACATTCTTGCCGCTGGCTATACGCATCGCAGCATTGACGGCATACAATATCTGTCTCAACGCGACAATACTGAGAACTATCAGGGTTGGATTACGTTGCATTCAGACATCCGTTCCACATACAAGACCGACAATTTCCACGCCAAATACTCCATCATCAGAAGCAATGATGACGAATACTCATGGCGTGCGGATGCCAGCATAGACCTTGTCAACAAGGATGATGAGTTCATATTGCCAAAGTCAACGATGGACAGCAAGAACATATATATAAATGTGGACTTCAAGAAAAACATCATATTGAAGGGCGATATGAACCGAAGACTGCTGGCAGAAGTAAGGGGCGGAATGAAGAATGCCACGTCAGGAGAGTATTCCTACAACGGTTCGTATGCCTCATATCCTACTGTCACCAAGCTCATGCCTTTGGAAGAGAACTATCTGATGTGCGATGCCTGGAATGCAGGAGCATCACTTACCTATTCGCAACTCGTAAAAAAGGACGCTGATGTGAATGCTTATGTCAAGCTGGACTACGACTATCAGAAGGCGCAAGACTTCGATTTCTCAAAGCGTACCACGTTTGCAGTGACGCTCGGAGCTAATTTCTAAACCATAAACAGATTAAAGGTAGAGGATATAATCTAAAATCCTATGGCCTCATACCTATTTTATAATATTGACTATCCGATTATGAAGAAGAACATAAAGGTTCTTGTTTCGACTATAATAATGACTATCGTCTGTGCCCCAATTTGGGCGCAGACGATAATCCGTCCTAAAAACAAGACGAAAAAGCAGACATCTTTTGCTGTAATAGTGGATGAAAATACATGGAATCACTGCTCGAAAGCAATCAGGGAATACCAGAAGATGCTTGGGAAAGAGGGTCTTCCAGCCTTTATTATCTACGATGAATGGAAGCGACCAGAGGATGTGAAGACGCAGTTGACGCGCCTTCATGCAGATGAAAGCCTGGAGGGAGCGGTCTTCATCGGTGACATTCCAATCCCAATGATACGCCAGGCACAGCATCTAACCTCGGCTTTCAAGATGTCAGAGGAAAGCTTTCCTTGGCGAGAAAGCTCTGTGCCGAGTGATAGATTTTATGATGATTTCCATCTGAAATTCGATTTCCTGAAGCAGGATTCGGCTGATCATGCCATGTTCTATTATAATCTTGCTGCAAAGTCACCGCAGCAAATACAGTGTGATATCTATACCGGAAGAATCAAACCTGTCGCCAATGGCAAGGATAAATACCAGCAGATCAATGATTATCTGTGGAAAACAATAATTCAACATCAATCATATAACCATCTGCATAATTTCCAATCATACACAGGTCATGGCTCTTATTCCAATTCTTTGACAGCATGGACGCAGGAAGCATTCACCATCAGGGAGCAGTTTCCCCGCATATTTGACACTCAAGGGCGTGCTCATTTCCTGAGATACAGCATGTTTGACTATCCGAAACAGACCGTAATAAATATCTTGAGACGTGATGACATCGACCTTATGATATTCCATGAGCACGGTACACCGGACAGACAGTATCTCTCTGCGACACCTGAAACGTCGGATTTTCGTAGTCATGTCGAGACGGTGAAATACAGTTTACGCGACTTGATGAGGCGTACGGTAGAGCGAAAGGGCAATAAATCTGAACTGTATGCCAAGTATTCGCAGAATTATGGCATAGATTCCACATGGTTTGCAGGATGGGATGACAGTGTGAAAATCAGAGAAGACTCCCTGCTTGACCTGAAGACAGGAATCACGCTGGATGATGTCAGCAGGATAAATCCCAACTCAAGGATGATAATCTTTGACGCTTGCTACAATGGAGACTTCAGGGAGAAGGACTACATTGCCGGACGTTACATCTTCGCTGACGGTTGGACGACAGTCTGTTTCGCCAACAGTGTCAACGTATTGCAGGACAAGATGGCAAATGAAATGCTCGGATTGCTCGGTTTGGGTGCCCGCGTCGGTCAATGGGCACAGGCTACAAACATACTGGAAAGCCATATCATAGGCGATCCTACCTTCCGCTTTGTGAGCAATGACCCTAAGATAGATCTCGCTTCCGAGCTCAGTAAGCCTTATGATGAGAAAGCGGAATTGAAGAGATTGCAATCACCTTACTGCGACATACAGAACATAGCGCTGCATCGTCTCTATGCCAATGGCTACAAGAATATATCAAATCTGTTGGCAAAGACCTATTGTGAGTCTCCATTTGCAATGGTAAGATACACAGCAATTTCATTGTTGAAGAAGTTGGCTGACGTGAATTTCCAGAATATTCTCGATAAATCCATTCATGACAGCAATGAGTTCATACGTCGATGCACCGTGAAATGGATGGCGGAAGTAGGGCTTGACCGATATGCTTCGCCAATGGTCAAGGAATATGCGGAGAACTTTTTCTCTGAGCGTGAGGCGTTTAATGTGATCATGTCCATCAGAAGTTTCAGCGAAAAGGCATTCAAGGATGCTTTGACAGAGAACATAGATAATAGCTATATCAATGATAAAAAGACGAGAAGAGAAGAATTGGAGAAGGCTTTCGACAACCAACCATCCTATAACAAAACCATATTTGACCGCAAGGCATCCGTGCGTATGCGCTCCATGATGATCAGTTCGCTGCGCAATAACAAAATTGCTGCCACGCTCGACCGGTATCTACAACTAATGTCGGACAAATCTGAAGACCTGAAAGTCAGATGGGCTATGCTCGATGCCTTGGCATGGTATGACCTATCTGCACGCAAAGCCGACATTGCTGCTGCGGCAAAGGCTATTATGGATGATGTGAATGAGGATGCTTCCCTTAGGGAAAAAGCCGAGAGAACATATTATAGATTAATAAATTGAACCGTATTGTCATGAATAACAGAATAATAACAGCATTGTCCTTCTTCGTGGTTCCTGTCATGGTATTGGCAAATTCCTTTGCGATAGTCATCGACCGGACTACTTATTCCAAAGCGAAAGATGCAGTGGAAAACTACAGAAAGGCCGTAGAGCATGATGGACTGAAGACCTATCTGATAGTTGCAGAATGGGCAAATCCATCACAGGTGAAAGATTCATTGAAGGCTTTGTATAATCGCGACAAGACTTTGGAGGGCTGTGTCCTCATTGGCGACATTCCGATTGCAATGATTCGTAACGCCCAGCACATGACTACCGCCTTCAAGATGAATGAACAGACCTTCCCGATTAGGGAAAGCTCCGTGCCGAGCGACCGGTTTTATGACGACCTTCATCTGAAATTCAAATACTTGTCGCAGGACAAAGAAGACTCGGCACTGTATTATTACAAGCTCACGGAGGACAGTCCGCAGCGTCTTAATCCCAATTTTTATTCTGCCAGAATAAGGTATCCAGAAGGGAAGGACGGCGACAAGTATCAGGCAATAGCAGACTTCCTGAACAAAGCTGCTAAGGCAAAATATGCCCAGCCTAACAAGTTGGACCAAGTGGTCTCTTATAATGGTGCTTCATATAATATGGATTGCCTGATGGTCTATATGGATGAGGAGAAGGCTTATCGTGAGAATTTTCCTCTGGCATTCCAGAATGGTACAGGATTCAAGCATTGGAACTTCCGTATGAACCATGCCATGAGAAACTATTTGCTTAGCGAACTCAAGCGTGATGGCATTGATGTATTTATGTTTCATGAACATGGAGCACCTGACCAGCAACTTATCAATGGTAATGAAGCATGTCAAGAGACTTCTTCCAGATTGGCTTCTGTCAAGCGTGAAATATACAGTCATACTAAGAAAAGGGCGAAAAAGGGCGAATCATTGGACTCTCTCCAGCAGATGTTCTCTGTAAAGTTCGGACTGGCAGCAGGATTCTGGGATGACTATGCCAATGCAGAATACTGGAAGAAGGATTCCATAGCTCATGCCGAATCTTATATTTCTCTGCCAGATTTGGAGAATTTAGTCTCAAATCCTACATTTGTCATGTTCGACGCCTGTTATAATGGTTCTTTTCAAGATAAAGATCAAATAGCAGGACGATATATTTTCAATCCTGGAAGCACACTTGTGGTGCAGGGCAACACTCGCAACGTGCTGCAGGACCGCTGGACAATTGAGATGATAGGACTTCTTTCGCATGGAATACGTGTGGGACAATACAACAAGCTCGTTGCCACCCTTGAGGGACATCTCATCGGCGACCCGACAGTTCGCTTTGCTCCTATATCTGCAAACACCGTCTCCACGGATATCCTGACAAAGGCAGACAACAGAAAATATTGGAATAGACTGACCAAAAGTAAATATCCAGACATTCAGAGCTTAGCATTGAGAATGCTGGCAGATTGCGATTTTGGGCTATCTGAAGGCAATGAAAAGGCAAAAACCGCCACTTCGGCTATGCTGCTTTCCACTTTCCGCACATCGCCTTTCAATACAGTTCGTATGGAAGCGCTCAAGATGCTGAGCCGTTATGGTGGTGAAGACTTCACAGAGGCAGTGCGTCTCGGACTGAATGACCCTTATGAGCGCATAGCACGCAGCAGTGCTGATTATGCTGGACGTATCGGTGACGTATCTCTCTTGCCGGACATAGTCAGGGTGCTCTTTGAAGATGAGGATCGCATTCGTATCCAGTATCAGTTGAACACTTCCCTTTTCCTTTTCCCAAAAGAAAAGGTAATAGACGAGGTGCGCCGTTATCTGAGTGCAAGCAATCGCATGGATAAAAAGGCGGAAATGGAAAAGGCAGTGGAAAGTATAGCTGATAATTTCGCTTTCCGTGATCGTGGCGACTCCGTTATCATGGATGCAAAGGCAAAGACTGATAAACGTATCTCCGCAATACGCTTTCTTAGAAACAATCCGCGCACGCAGTCTCTCGACACGTATCTGGCATTCCTGAATGACACCTCAGTGCCACAAAATCTGCGAGTGCTAATGGCTGAGGCTTTAGGATGGTTTGATCTGTCATGCAGAAAGGCAGACATCCGCTCCTTCATCCGCAAGATGCTTGTGGAGGGTCAGCCAGACGAATTGAAAGAAGAATTATTACAGACACTTGAAAGATTGAGATAGATTTATGAGACACACATTTTTTTCCTTCATCCTTTCCTTCTCCCTCAGTATGGGAGTTGAGGCACAGGAGATTATAAAACCAGACTTGAAGTCGGCTACAAGTTTTGCAATCATAATCGACAAGGCTTCGTATGCGAAGACAAAGAGCGCAGTAGAGAATTACCGTCGAAGCATCGAGGACGATGGACTCGGCACATATATAGCTATCGATGACTGGGATAGTCCGGAAAAAATACGTCACTTGCTCATGGAATGGCATGCCGACCGCCGACAACCGCTGGAAGGTGCTGTCTTCGTGGGCGATATTCCGATTCCGATGATACGCGACGCACAGTATCTCACATCTGCTTTCAAGATGAATCAGAAACGCCCTTGGCAGGCTTCCTCTGTGCCATCCGATCGTTATTATGATGATTTCTCGCTTCAATTCAGATTTATCAAGAGAGATGCAGACCGAAGCGACCTATTCTATTATTCCCTTTCACCAGAAAGTGCACACACCATTGCGCCAGACATATATACCGCGAGAATACGTCCTCCAAAGCGACAGGGGACCGACCGCTATCAGTTGCTTGCAGATTATCTGGAGAAAGTGGCGAAGATAAAGGCGGAAGAAGCGCATGGCAATTTGCTTGATAATCTTACAATGGCTCGTGGTCATGGCTACAACTCTGAGGATCCGAATGCCTGGGCTGGTGAGCAGTTGGCATTACGTGAGCAAATGCCTGAGTTGTTTCGCCCCGGAGCAACTGCCAAATTCATGTCGTTCGAGATGTATTATCCGGTTAGGAAACTCTATGTCAACGAGATATGTCGTGACAATCTCGATGTGATGCTCTTTCATCATCATGGAGCACCAGATACGCAGTATTTTAATGGTTATCCGGAATGCAGTGCCATTGATCCAAGCATAGCAAACGTCAAGCGTTTTTTACGCTCTAAAATAGGCAGATATGCTCATAAAGCCAATCGTGACAGCATCGTGGCAGTATATGCCCAGCGCTATGATGTGCCAGAGAAATGGTGTCGTGAAGCTTTCGATGCTGATTTACGGGTCAAGGATTCCATCTTCAATGCAGAGATGGACCTTCATTTGGAAGACCTGCTCCATATTCATCCAAATGCACGCTTCGTATGGTTTGATGCCTGCTATAATGGTTCTTTCCATGAAGAAGATTGTATAGCTGATGCCTATATATTTAATTCCGGTAAGACGGTTGCCACGATGGGCAACACAGTGAATAGTCTGCAGGACAAATGGCCTGACGAATTTGTAGGTTTGTTGTCAAGTGGGATGAGGCTGGGACAGTTTAATAGGCACACTGCCTACCTTGAGACGCACCTCATAGGTGATCCAACCTATCGTTTCAAATGCAACAGTGGAGTGGCTTTCGACATCAATGCAGCCCTGACATTACACGACAAGGACGTAAAGTTCTGGCTGAAACAGTTGAAGAATCCTATCGCTGACGTGCAGGCTATGGCCCTCCGTCAGCTATATTTGGCACGCTATTCCAAGGCGGCGGACGTGATGGAGAATGCTTATTTCACGTCAGACAACTACGTGGTACGGCTCGAAGCTCTGAAGATGCTTGCGCTACATTATCCAGAAAGTAGCATAAGAGTGCTGAAAGCTGCACTCAATGACAATTACGAGCTAACGCGCCGTATCGCTATAAAGTATGTGGAGGGAAACGGAAGTCCAGAGCTTCTCCCTGCTTTGATAAGTGGTTACCTTACCCGTTGGAATGAAATCAGATATTCATTCAAGACTCTTGAGTCGCTTGTGGCATTCGACCCTGCTGCTGCAAAAGCAGAACTGCATCGCCAGACAGCCTCAATGTCTTACTACGATAATGCCTTTATACGAAAGATAGAGACAAAAATAGACTCATGGGAAAGAGATTATCAGGAGACAAAGCAGGCTATGCATGATCATAATCTGAAACAGGCAAAGCGCATTTCAGCTATCCTCAAGTTGCGCAATTATCCTGACGGCAGATTGGTGGATGATCTCTTGTCGCTTGTAAGTGATGATAAGGAGGATGTTGAGGTGCGCTGTAATGCCGCCAACGTATTGGGATGGTTTGAAGCATGGTATGCCAAAGCCAGTATTGTCAATAAGCTCCGCACATTGAAAGTAGATGAGCCTGCTTTGAAGGACGAGATATGCCGTGCTCTCTGCCGACTGACCAGATAGTAGAGTGGGAGTATTATTACTCGTCGTTATTTGTTTCGTTTTTGCATGAAAATCTCTAATGACCGATTGGGGTTATATTATTAACTGAGTCCACTTAAAAAGTGGACTCAGTGAGCATTATCTAAATCGGTGGGCACATACATCGCCTACAATAAGCAGACAGGCAAGATGTATCAAGCCGAGTATCATCCGCACGAAGTCTCCAACACCGAGAAGCAGCAAGCCGTGAAGTCCGTATTCAAAGAC